>JAJZNH010000161.1 GCA_021811745.1 Acidobacteriota bacterium | reverse complement strand
GGCCGCCTTGACCACGGTTGCGAGCGCTTCGGCCACGATGTAGACGGCGCCGCCGGTGTTCTCCAGGGCGACGTAATCGAAGCCGGGATGGAAGGCGACAGCCAGGGAGGCGGGCAGCGTCCAGGGAGTCGTGGTCCAGATGATGGTGGAGACGTTGCGGCCGGCGAGGCGCGCGTCGAGGGCGGCCGGGTCGGAGGTGAGCGCGTAGCGGACGTACACCGAGGGACTGGCGTGCTGCTCGTACTCGACCTCGGCCTCGGCCAGGGCCGTGCGGTCGTGGATGCACCAGTAGACCGGCTTCAATCCGCGATAGACGAAGCCCTTTTCCAGAAAGCCGAAAAACGCCTCCAAAGTCCTGGCCTCGTAAGAGCGGGACATGGTTTTGTAGGGTTGGTTCCAGCGCCCGAAGCAGCCGATGCGCTCGAATTGGGCGGTCTGCAGATCGACGTACTTTTGGGCGTAGGCGCGGCAGGCATCTAAGACCGCGGGCGCGGGCATCTCTAGCTTTTTATGACCGAGTTGTTCGTCGACCTTGATTTCAATGGGCAGCCCGTGACAATCGTAGCCGGGGAGGTAGGGAGAATCAAACCCGGCCATGGTCTTCGACTTGACGACAAAGTCTTTGAGGCCTTTATTGAGGGCATGCCCCAGGTGAATGGGGCCGTTCGCGTAGGGGGGGCCGTCGTGCAGCAGGAACGGCGGGCGTCCTTGGCTGGCTTTCCGGATCTGCTCGTGGAGCCGCATTTCCGCCCAGCGGGCCAGCCGATGGGGTTCATTCTGGGGCAGATTGGCCTTCATCGGGAAGGCGGTCTGCGGCAGCGTGAGGGTCGCCTTAAGTTCCGGCGTTGTGGACATCTTGACTCCGTCGGAAGTTGAGAAATCGTTCATTTCTCAGTGTAAACGGTGAGGCCAGAAATTTTTGGTAACAAGGAACTAAGAGCATCGTCTATTGTTTATGGGAGCCCTCGAGAGGCCGGACTATGCGTTTTTGGAGACTGGCACTTCGCGCGGAGTAAGCCAAGTCACTGAGACAAGCACGAGCGCGGTCGACCATAATAGATCGATGGGCCTGATTTCCAGCACTTCCGGGGCGGCGAGACAGGTGTCCGAGACGGACAACGTCCCCACCGGTCAGCCGAAGGGAACCGAGCCAGTAACAATTATGCCAAACGAAATTCTGACCCAGGCAGATTCGGACTCGCAGGGTGCGGTTACTCTGACGGGGCACGAGCTCGATGCGTTTCTCGGCAAAGCATTCGACGAGAAGCCCATCTGGACCGAGCTATGGGAGAGCATCCGCGACATTTTTTTCCCTCCCCAGCTCCCGCCCCTGGAGCTGACCTCCCAGCCGGTTCCGGTTCCGGACCGGATGGCGGTGAAGGCGAACCCGTGGGCGATCGGCATTTCCACGACCATCAACCTTTCCATTGCCGCAGTGCTGCTATTTTTTGCGGGGAGAGCCGTAATCCAGAAGGTGGAAAAGCCGACGGTGCTGACGGATCTCGACGTGGGCGCCTATAAGGCGCCGCGAATGAAGGAACTGGCCGGCGGGGGTGGTGGTGGAGGCGACCACAGCATCATTGAAGCCAGCAAAGGCAAGCTGCCCAAGATCGAAAAAGCGCCGGTAACGCCTCCCCAGGTGCAGACCTTCGAGAAACCCAAGATTGCGATGCCTTCGGCAATCAATGTTCAGAAGGTGATTCAACTTCCCGATAATCCGACGATACCGAACATCGGCATGAAGAGCGGGGTCAACGTGGTGCTTTCGAACGGGACCGGGAGCAGCGGCGGCATGGGCTCGGGCAGTGGCGGCGGCCTCGGATCCGGAACCGGCAACGGCTACGGCCCCGGCTATGGCGGCAATGCGGGAGGCGGCTACTACCGCGTGGGTGGGGGGATCTCGGCGCCCGTGCCGCTGAACACGGTGGAAGCCGAGTTCTCCGACGAAGCGCGGCGCGCCAAGTACCAGGGCGTGGTCCTGATCCAGATGATTGTGGATGCGCAGGGCAATCCGCAGAACCCACGCGTGATCCGGCCGCTGGGCATGGGCCTGGATGAGAAGGCATTGGAAGCAGTGCGAAAGTACCGGTTCAAGCCGGCGATGAAGGACGGCAAGACACCGGTGCCGGTGATGATCACGGTGGAAGTGAACTTCCGGCTGTACTGAGCGGCAAGGGAGCGGCTCGGCGGGCCGGTCATTGAACAGGTGGTTGAAGGGGTGGGGCGCTTGGGCGCTTCGCCCTTCGTGTTTTTGCCCTTCATACCCGCCGGTAAAGTGAAGTCCTCAATTCGTCTGCCGATGACGACAAGAAGGTGGACGGACACGAGGCATGATTTCGCTCAAGAAATATCTGGACGGTGAAGTGCCGCAGGCGGAGGAGCCGGAAAATACGGTGCCGGGCGGCATTTTGCCGGCGGTGCTGGCGGCTTATGGCGCGGCGCTGGCGGCGGCGGGGAACTACAGCCTGGATGCCTGCCCGGGGTTGGGCGACGGGCTGAAGCGGCAGTTCGGGGAACTGAGCGCGGGGCTTTCGCCTGCGATGAGCCGCGAAACGATGGAGAGCACGGATCGCGCGGTGCAGGAACAGTTGCAGGATTGGGGGCAGCGGACGGCGCGCCATTATCGCGACAGGGCCGCGGAGGTGAAGGAATTGCTGCTGACCGTGGCGCGGACGGGAGAGTCGGTGAGCGCGCGCGACCAGCGCTGCGCGGGGCAGATGAGCGAGGTGACGGCGCGGCTACGACAGATTGCCACGCTCGACGATCTGACCGTGATCCGGGCGTCGATCGAGAGAAGCGCGGCCGAACTCAGGTCCTCGATCGACCGCATGACCGCGGAGGGCAAAGCCACGGTCGAAGAACTGAAAAAGCAGGTCAGCACTTATCAAGCGAAACTCGAAGCAGCCGAAGAACTGGCGTCGCGCGATGTGCTGACGGGCACGCGCAACCGCATGTGCATTGAAGCGATGATGGAAAGCCGGATTGCGGCGGACGCGGCGTTCTGCGTGGCCATGATCGATATCGACGGCTTCAAGAAGGTCAACGACACGCACGGACATCTGGTAGGAGACGACTTGCTGAAGCAATTTGCAGCGGAACTGCGTTCGGCCTGCCGGTCGACGGACGTCATCGGCCGCTGGGGCGGGGATGAGTTCCTGATCCTGCTGGATTGCCGATTGGCGGAGGGGACGGCGCAGGTCGAGCGGCTGCGAAAATGGGTGTGCGGCGATTACACGCTGGCGACGAAGACCGGCCCATTGAAGCTGGGACTGAATGCATCGATCGGGCTGGCGGAGCGTCTGCCGCAGGAGACTCTCAAGGCGTTGTTAGCCCGCGCGGATGCGGCTATGTACGAGCGAAAGGAGGCGGGTAAGGAGGGCACGGGAAGCAGGACCGAATCGAGGCTGGAGAAGCCGCGCCCCTGCTGAATCGATCAAAAGGCGATTGTTTTTATCTCGGGGCCGAACAAGGGTTCAAGCTCATTTTCGAGTGATTGGCGTCTGCGAGAATCGCTTCGGCTTTGTTTTCTGTAAAGCACCAATCTTCTGTCCGGTATTGATCCCCATTGACCCCGTTCGCGTAGTTCAAGGTTCCGCGGTAGACGGAGGAATCGGAAACGGGCTGCAGCGACGCGGTGCCGGAGCCCTTTGCCGCTATGCGCACGAGCCGCGCAGAATGAGTCCCGAAAATATCTGTCGTAGTCACCGTCACATTGACAGCTTCGACATGGCCTGAATTGTCAACGATGAGGAGGAGCGATCGAAGGCCGATCGAGTCTTTGGGCCCCGCTGTGATCTTAGTGACTTGCAGGAAGGGGCGGTTCAGGTCGAGGAGCCAGTGGTTTTCCTCGATTTTCTGCCAAGCGGCATAGGCGCCAAGAACTGCTCCCATTACTCCTAACCAGACTTTGATTCGGGCCGTCCTCGTCATCTGACTCCTTGCGCTCATGCGGAATACTGGTCAAGCTGAATGCGCGAGCGATTGTAACACCGCGAGAAGCGCGCCGGGTAGAGCAATTTCGACGAGGGTGCCGATCAGGGAACCGTGAGCGCGCTGAATGCGTAATATGTTTTGACGGAATTCCCCGGGGAGGTAGCCATGGCCGTTTACTGCACTCGTTGCGGAGCCGCATTGCCTGCCGGAGCGCATTTTTGCTCCAACTGCGGTGTGGGACTGCCCACGGCGCAAGGAGGGCGGCCGCTGATTCGTCCGCGTGTGGGCCGGCAGATTGCCGGCGTGTGCCTGGCGCTGGCGCAATGCTACGGCTGGGATGTGACGGCGGTGCGCATTGTCGCGGTGCTGGCGCTGATCTTCTCGAGCGGGCTTATCGGCGTGGCCTACCTGGCTGCGTGGATCGGGATTCCGGAGGCGCCGCCTGACGTCCCCGGGGTGTATCCTCCCGGTGTATGACCCCGATCTACTCCTCCGACGACTCGCAACTGAGCTTTCGAGAAACCGGAACAGGTCTTCCGGTGGTCTTTCTCCATCCCACGCCGGTGAACGGCGATTTCTGGCAACCGCTGCTTGACCGGATTGACCGGCCGGGCAAGTTGCGCGCCCTTGTGCCCGACCTGCGCGGCCATGGGCGCTCGGAACTGGGGACGCGCCTGCCGGCGGGCGCTTTTGCGCGGGTTCCCGATGCGCCGGTGCTTTCCACGGGGCAACTGGCCTCGGATGTCCTGGCGCTTCTCGATCGCGTAAATCTGAAGAAGGCGGTGTTCGTGGGCTGCTCGATTGGCGGCTACGTGCTGCTGGAGTTGTGGCGGCGCGCACCGGAGCGGATGCTCGGATTGGGGTTCATCTGCTCCAAGCCGCAACCGGATGCGGAAGCCAACTTCGTCAAGCGCGAAGAGGTGATTGCGCAGGCACGGGCAGGCAATCTGGACGCACTGCTGGACGGCATGGCCCAAGGGCTGGTGTCGGGCGGCACGCGCGAGCGCCATCCGCAGGTGGTGGCTGGATTGCGTGCGCAGATGACGATCACAGCCGAAGGAATGGTGGCCGTGCAGGCGGGGCTGGGCGCGCGGCCGGACTCGGTGCCCACGGTGTCCTCGATCGCGGCGCCGGTACTGGCGATTGCAGGCGGAGAAGATGCCGCGGTTTCGCCGGTGGAGATGGAGGCGTTTTGCGCCGCGCCGGGCGGATGTACCTATCACGTTCTCGCGGATGCGGGACATGCGGCCGCTTATGAGCAGCCCGAGCGTGTGGCGGCGATTGCCGGGGAGTGGTTGCGGCAATTTGCGTAGCGGCTGACAGAGTGCACTGAAGGATGCTTTAATTCTCG
>JAJZNH010000322.1 GCA_021811745.1 Acidobacteriota bacterium | reverse complement strand
GCCTGAATCCGTTTGTTCTGGCGACTCCCTCGGGGCCGAGCGGTCGATGCATTGGATCGGCCTCAGGGTCGGGAGCGCCTCCCCGAGCAAGTGCGGGTTCTAAGGTGATTCCGGGACCGGTGCAGCAGAAGTGGGCGTTGGTGATTGGGATCAGTCGCTTCTCTGATCACAACATTCCAGAGCTGAACTTTACGACCAACGATGCGCAGTCGTTCGCCGAGGTGCTTAGCGATCCTGGAGTGGGGCGCTTCCCGAAAGCGAATGTGCATATGTTGCTTAATGAGCAGGCGACCACGGTGCATATCAAAGAGCAGATCAATTGGATTGCGCGGCACGCCCAGCCCAACGACATGGTGGTGATTTATATGGCGACGCATGGATCGCCACGCTCAATCGATACTGTGGGACAACTGAACTACCTGGTGACCTACGATACGGAGATTGATAGCAGCGACCACCCGAATCAGGACGCGCTGTACGCAACGGCGTATCCGATGATCGATTTGACGAATGCAGTTGCGACACGCATGCGCGCTCTCCGGACGCTGGTGGTGTTGGATACCTGTTACAGCGGAGGATCAATCAAGAATGGTGGAAGGATGATGGGTAAAGGGTTGGCCAATACTTCGCCATCGGCGGCGACCTTGGAGCGAATGAGCGAAGGTACGGGAAGGATTGTCTTCGCGGCAGCAGGGGTAAATCAGGAATCGCTCGAGAGTCCGAAGCTGCGCCACGGTTATTTCACTTACTTTCTAATGCAGCAACTGCGCCAGAGCAAGGGACTAACGCCGTTGACGAACGTCTTCACTGCGGTGCAGAAGGAAGTTCCAAAGCAAGTGGCGGAGGATGACCCGGGTGATGGCCTGCACCAGAATCCAGTGATGGCGCGAAGCTCGAATCAGGCGGACTTTGCGATTGGCGAACCGGGGACAACGTCGACCGCAGCGCGGCACCCGGTGGCGGCTTGGCTACCGGGTACCGTCTTGGCAGCTGCGGCTCCGGCTGCGCTTGGAGAGTCCCCACGGTGAGGTATCGCGTCGAGTAGCTGGAGCAGGGCAGCCAAACTCCGGAGCTTGTTTCGAAGCTATATTCCTCGGTGCCAATATCTGCACTCGGGAGAAACGAGAACGGCCTATTCCATGCATTCGTGCAGACGCCATACTGCTTTCGCCGAAACATTTCCGCAGAAATCGGAGTTCATCAGCGGTCAATTCCAATGGTTTGTCGATCTGGGCGAAGGCAATTGTTCGCATCAAGTCGTCGTGGATTAGGGAAGCTCTGATCAAGTTCCCAACGGGCATTCATTGCGTCTAAACGTATAGGTGGACCAAGAACGCAGTGCGCCAACTTACGTTCACCACGCAGCCGAGTTTTGAAAAGTACGCTCGCAAGAGCCGCCGGGAGGGATGTCTTTCCACCATGCAGGCCGTTCTTCCCTGGGCCGAGCTTCAAGCGCGCATCGCGCGTGACCGGTATCGGAACCGCAGGTAGGGTCAAGGGAGGGAGGTTTCGCTTTGCAGAGCGGCCAGGCGGAATTTCTGCGTAACTTTCCAGCGGTCGGGTAGCCAGTTTGGCAGGTCGCTGACGTGCAGCGTCGACAGATTGACCAGCAATTGCGTGAGATAGATCTGAGGATCGATGTCGTGACGGCGGCAGGTTGAGGTAGGGCTGGCCAGGATAGCCGCCGTCCAGCCGCCGCGGGCGTTGCCAACGAACAACGAATTCTTCCGATTTAGCACCACCCGTTTCATCTCGCGCTCGGAAACGTTGTTGTCGATACGTACCGCGCCGTCGGAGGCAAACACGGTCAGTTCACGTACCGCGCCGTCGGAGGCAAACACGGTCAGTTCCTCCCATAGCCAGGGCATAGTTGAGTGCCTCGGCCATGGGATGCTTGGGCAACAACTGCTCCTTCCAGACCGGCCCCCTGTAGGGCTGCCTTCACCCAGGTATAGCTCAGGTCGATCCCGTGCTCCTGGCCCAGCTTCTCATGAAAATGCAGCACGTTCAGATCGAAATACCGCTCCCGATATAGCCCAAGAACCTGCTCCACTTGCTCCAAAGGCACCCGCTTTTGGCTTGGCCGGCCACGCCGTCGATCCATCAGTCCGTCATATCCCTCGGCTTCGTACCGCTCCCGCCAGCGCCGCATCTGCCGGTCGCTGATGCCCAAAATCTCTGCCGCTTGCCACCACGTGATCTTCCTCGCTATGGCACGCAATATCACTTCTTGCACCTTCATCGCCCGCTCCACTGCGGCCCTCGGATAGAACTCCATGCTCGTCTGCATGGAGCCATCTTCGCCGCCCGCTATGCGGACATTTCATTCGCTACAGCTACCGGACATATCATGTGCTAACGACAAGCGTGATCTTCCATCTTGCGCTCTCGCTCAGAATGCTGTACAGTCAAGTGCCGGTCGAGATTTTTGCAGCGAACAGCGATGAGGGTCTTAACCGTTTGTGTCAGCCGAGGGGGCAACCCCAGTTGAGGGCGTAGTGTCCAAAGCGGTTGAGATGCTCGGTCAGGTATGGGATGGAGCAAGCAATGAGGTTCGCGTCCAATTCATAGCCCTCTGTGACCAGTCGTTCCAGTGCGTTGCTCATGGTCACAATGTTATGGAAGATCAAGAGATTGGCGACAAGGTGGTTGTATTTGATGAACTTGCGCTGCTCGTCCCGAATTCCTTCTGCTGCCAATGCTCCGCCGCCGAAGGCTATTCACTGAAGAAACTGATTGAACGCTGAAGCGGCTGGGAGGGATCGCCTCATGTGGATCGGTGCTCGGTGCGTGCAAATCAACCAGGCTGCCATCGCATGGGCCGTGGCGGCAACCGTGGCGCTGGGCTTTGCTCCCATGGCGTGGGCGGCAGCAGCGCACGCAGTAACGATGCCCACAGTCGCGGCTCATGGCATGCCGCATCTGGAACAGGAACATGGCGCAACTCAGTTGGTGGTCAATGGCAGGCCATTTCTGGCAATCGGCGGCGAACTGCAGAACTCCTCGGCGTCCAGCTTAAAGTTCATGGACAATCAAGTATGGCCCAAGGTCGTGGCCATGCACTTCAACACCGTCATTGCCCCCGTGTACTGGGATCTGATCGAGCCCCAGGAAGGCCGTTTTGATTTCACCACAGTCGATGGGCTCATCGCCGGAGCCAGAGCACGGCACATCAAGCTCGTGCTGCTCTGGTTTGGAACCTGGAAGAACAGCATGTCCTGCTACGTGCCGGATTGGGTCAAAGAGAATCAGACGCGCTTTCCCAGGGCGGAGTCTGCCGACGGGCGCAAATTGGAGATCTTGTCGGCAGTGAGCAAAAGCAACCTGGACCAGGACAAGGCTGCCTTCGTGGCGCTCATGCGGCACCTCAAGCAGTTCGATGGAGTCCAACATACGGTGATCCTCGTGCAGGTGGAAAATGAAGTCGGGATGATTGAAGTAGGACTGGTCTTTGCACCCGGCGGAGTCCAGCCACGCGATCAAAGCAAGGCGGCGAATCAGGCCTTTCAGCAGCCCGTTCCCTCGGCCCTCACCGATTATCTCAAGCAGCATCGGGCCACCCTGCAGCCCTGGCTCAAGCAGACCTGGGAGTCCCATGGCGCACGGACGGGCGCCAGTTGGACGGCAACCTTCGGTCCCGGGCCAGTCACCGACGACCTGTTCACCACCTGGACAGAGGCGCAGTACACCAACCAAGTCGCCGCCGCAGGGAAAAAAGTCTATCCACTTCCGATGTATGTGAATGCCGCGCTAGTTGGCCCCGGCAATCCTGTCGGCATGGTTCCCAACGGCGCTCCGCTGCCGCAGTTGTTTGATCTGTGGCGAGCCGCGATACAGTCCACAGGCGGGGCAATCAACTTCTTCTCTCCGGACATCTACTCTCCCAACTTCAATCACTGGGCGGATGCCTACGCGCAGCCTTGGAATCCGCTGTTCGTGCCAGAGAGTGGAGGTGCCAGCCCGGCAAACCTCGGTCTGAATGCGCTCTATGCCTTCGGCGAACACGATGCTATGGGGTATTCGGTCTACGCCCCGGAGTTTTTGCCCCCTGATCGACAGAAAGCGCTCGGCGACGCCTATGACGTCATCCGCCAGATCACGCCGTTGATTTTGCAGAAGCAGGGAACCGCACAGATGGTCGGAATTCGCACCCCGCTGAGCAGGAGCGGCAAGCCGGATCTTTCGCCGCAGACCTTTCAGCTTGGCGGTTACCAATTTACCGCGCAGTTCACCCGCCAGTCCTACACAGAGAGAGGCAAGCCGCTTCCCGGTGCCCACGGAGGCCTCGTCATCGCCATGGGGCCCAATCAGTTTCTGGTCGCGGGAACAGGAATGTCCCTTCAATTTTCCGGCACTAGGAAGCCCGGCGCGCAGGCGGGGATCGATTCCATCTGGGAAGGTCAGTTCGTGGATGGCAAGTGGACGCCTGGACGCGAGCTCAACGGTGATGACGACCACCAGGGACGTTGGCTTTCACTCCCATCCAATCAACTCGTCCTTCGCATGGTCAGGCTCTATACCTACCAGTGACTCCCCAGTGACTCCCTGGAGCCGGACATTCCCTCCTTGGTGCGGAAATTCGCAGCATGAACCCCTTAAAACTATGGTCTTCCCCATGGCTTTGCCGCCCGCGCCTTTACGTCCCCTCCGGCGTCCTCAAAGGCTGATGTGGCCTCTTCATCCACCCCCCGCTCGGTAGCCCGCCACGCTCCAGACCGCCCGCAACCCCGTCCCCGCAGCGCCGGCGAAAGGGACACTTCTCTTGCCCAATGTCGTGTGGCCAGTCATCCAACCAGAAGACGCTGCTGACTTCGACCAAACTTCCGAACAATAGCGTCACATTCGCTTACGGATGGTCGCGCATCCGTCACCGCCGCACTATCCCAAGTCGGGCAAGCGCCGTCATCCGGTGGGCTCAGCGTGATGCTGCGCATTTACTTTCTGTAGCGCTGGTTTGCGCTCGCCGACCCCGGCTGCGACGACGCGCTCTACGAGTCGCCCGTGCTACGCGGCTTCTGCGGCATCGATCTGGGGCGTGCGCCGGTGCCCGACGAGACGACCATTGTGAACTTTCGTCACCTGCTTGAATCCCACGATTTATGCGGGAAAATGCTGGAAGGGTCAGTCACTATCTGGCTTCGAAGGGGTTGCGCCTCGCGACCGGAACGATTGTGGATGCGACCATCATTGTCGCGCCGAGTTCGACGAAGAACGCCAAGTAAGGAGCGCGATCCAGCGATGCATCATACGAAGAAGGGCAATCAGTATTACTTCGGCTCCAAGGCG
>JAJZNH010000156.1:1002-5287 GCA_021811745.1 Acidobacteriota bacterium | reverse complement strand
CCGGCCGGACTGATCACCGGCGTGATCGCACGGGTTGCGGATCCGGATAGGAACGGAGCGTAAAAACGCTTGCAGGCAACCGCCGCCAGCAACGACAATGACCCGCGAAAGGAAATCCGTCCATGAAACTGCGCAAACTGAGCAATGCGGCGGCAGTGGCGATTCCTGCCATCCTTGCGGGCGCCTGCATCCTGCAGGCCCAAACCCGATACGTGCGGCTGACCACCCCCGGTCCCGGCCCCTATGGCGTTCCCCAGGCGACCTTCTTCGTCCACCGGCTCGGCACGGATCACGCCGAAGGCATCACGACCCTGGATATGAACGGCGATGGGTACCCCGACCTGCTCAGCGGCGCGTACTGGTACCAGAATCCCGGGCCGCAGGGCGGCGTCTGGACCCGCCACCAGTACCGCGAGGTCGGCATCGTAAATGAATTCGTGGCCGACTGCGGCGAGTGGACGATTGACGTGAACCACGATGGCCGGCTCGACATCGTCACCGCCGCATGGCAGACCAACGGCATTGTTTGGTACGAGAATCCCGGCAAGCTGGGTGCGATGTGGAAGCGCCACTTCATCACCAACAGCTACGACACCGAGGGCGGCTGGGAGGCCGACATCAACGGCGACGGCAAGCCTGACCTGATCTTTGCCCACTACGGCCACATGGGCGTCCTGTGGATCGACTTCTCAGGGCCCACGCCGAAGGTGCATCACGTAGGCGGGCGCGCGCAGGATGGCCACGGCATCGGCGTGGCCGACATCGATGGCGATGGCAAGGCCGACATTCTGACCCCCTACGGCTGGTTTCGCCAAATTGATGCGGACAAGGATCAGTGGGAGTGGCATGGAGACTGGCAACTTGGCGATGCCAGCTTTCCGATTATCGGCTACGACGTGAATAACGACGGCAAGATGGACCTCATCTACGGACAGGGCCACAGCTACGGGCTTTACTGGCTGGAACAGAAGGACAACGGCGGCAGCCGCCAGTGGATCCGGCATCCCATCGACGAGTCCTACTCGCAGATTCACGCTCTCAAACTGGTGGATCTGGACGGCGACGGACAGCCTGAACTGCTCGCCGGCAAACGCTATCGCGGCCACTCCGGCCACGATCCCGGCTCCTACGATCCGCTGGTCGTTTACTATTACAAAATCGACCGCAAGACCGCGACCTTCACCCGCTATGCCATCAGCGTGAATGGCACCGCCGGCGCGGGTACCCAGTTCATTACACAGGACTTGGACTTGGACGGCGACATCGACATCGCCACCGCTGGAAAGACGGGCGTGCATTTCTTTGAGAATCTGAAGGTAAACAAGGTGCCGAAGACGGAGCGCGAGAAGGAGATCCTGCTCGATACGCACTGGCCGTTCCCCGGCGAAGGTCAGGAAGTCAAACAGGAAGAGGAACCCAAGAAATAGCGATTTGCCCAGCCCCGGTATCTCATTCTGCCTCAAAGCCAGTTGCCCAGGCAGATGGAATTCTGGCTAATTTCCTGATTTACAATGGCTTGGTGGAGAGCTTGGCTCGCCCTGGGCACGGCAGCCGCTCGCAGGACAGGGCGTGGGTCAGGATTGTGTTCCGGCGGCATGGGGACCCGCCAGAGCATGCTTCTTCGGGGGACGCGGTAGACAACCATTCGTCCGATGTTGCATCTTAATGAATAACAAGCAGAGGCTTCCCCAGATATGTCCCTTCCAAGCAAGGTACTCATCCCTTCTTGAAGGTCCGCAAGGATCTCTTCTCTTTTATCCCCCCTGGACTTCCCACCTTATTTGCCTCTCGAGCGGGCCTACCGGAAGGTAGGCCCACCTGCTCACCCGCTTCCGGACTGATTCCCTGCCCGCAAATTGCTCCCGTGGATGGATAAAATCAAAGGTGAGATGTGTCCTCGCCCCAGCTCCGACGCCGATTCCGTAAACGACATTCATGCCATCGACACTCTTTTTCGCGAGGCAGGACTGGTACGCAGTCTTCGCGGGAAGATCGCGAGCAGAGCCCGTCGGCTCCGGATCGAGCACGGCACATCGAAAGATCCGACCCTGGCCGCGCCGGCGCCACGGATCGCCCCCAACGGCGTCCAATACCTGACGGTTCCGAAATGGGAAAATATTCCCTGGCTATGGCACGGCTTCAGCACGCGCAAAGGAGGCGTCAGCCGGGCCTATTGCCCGGAGGGTACGCCGGGGGATCTGAATCTGGGCTTTACAGCCAGCGACAGCCGGGATTCCGTGCTGCGCAACCGGCAGCTTTTTGCCGAGGCCGTGACCGGGGATCCGGCCACGGCCGTCGTCACCGTTCGCCAGATTCACTCGGCGATGGTCATTCCCGTCATGGCGGCCGATCCGCTCTGCAAAGAGTGCTGCGATACCGTAGCTGCTGACGGCGGATCGCCAGAGCGAAAAGCTGATGGTCTGTTGACTGATGAGCCCGGCCTGCTGCTGGGCGTCCAGACCGCCGACTGTATTCCCGTGCTGGTGGCTGATCGCAAGCGCCGCGCGGTCGCTGCCTTCCATGCCGGTTGGCGCGGGACGGTCAAGCGCATCGTGGAAAACGGAATAGGCCGCATGCGGCTGGAGTTTGGCTCTCATCCCGAAGACCTGACCGCGGCGATCGGACCCGGCATTGGAGCCTGTTGCTATGCGGTCGGGGAAGAGGTGCTTTCGGGCTTTGAATCGCAGTTTGTCTATGCCCGCGAGCTATTCCGCGAGGTCTACGACGCCGACGAGGTGCGCCGCAAGTATCCGATGCTCTTTCTCACCCAGCGCGCGCCCGGCCACTCGCCCATTGGCCCCAATCTGCATCTCGATCTGGTAGAGGCTAACCGACGCCAGTTGCTGGCGGCCGGACTCAAGCCCAGATCCATCCACGTCGTGGGCGGCTGCACAAGTTGTCAGACGGAACTCTTCTTCTCGCACCGCGCGTCGAAGGGCCATGCGGGACGGATGCTCAGCGTTATCGGCATCCATCATCCCTTGGCCAAATGGCGGCGCTCTTCCGCCAGTTGCTGAGTCTACTTTAAAGATTCTGAATAGCTTAATGGCTTCCCAGGAAACGGATGCGCACTTCGATTCCGGCACCAGGGAGCGATGCCTTCAGGGGCCACTCCGCTCCGTCCTCAGTTCAAGCCCGGATCAGGAAGCCTTGACCGCTTCACCGGGATTCACCAGATCACGCAACTCCTTGGACGGCTTGAAGTAGGGCACCCGTTTAGCCGGTACCTCAACGCGTTCTCCGGTCTTGGGATTGCGGCCAATCCGCGGATTCCGCTGCCGGATGCGGAATGACCCGAAGCCGCGAATCTCGATTTTGTCGCCGCTCTGCAACGCTCCGATCACGGAGCCAAAGATGGTTTCAACAATGATTTCGCCATCGCGGCGGGTCAGATCACCCAAGCCGGTCACCTTTTCCACCAGGTCTGCCTTCGTCATGTCGTTTCGGTCTCCGTTCCCGGCATAGCCGGATTTTTCTTCCAGAACGTGCGCAAGCCGCACCTTCCATTTCGTGATTATAACCATTGTGCATCAGCAAGTTGCCGAAAATCGCGGGGTGTGATCCGGAGCCGCCACCCGCGTTCTGCGTTATGATGTCCAAAGTCAGCCCATGGAATCCAGACCCCGGACTCTACGGGACTTAGTCGAGCGGCGATTGGCATGGCGCAGTATCCCAAGTACAGCATCGTAATCCCGGCCTATAACGAGAGCGCGCGCATCTCCGCGACGCTCGAGGCGGTGGTTGCGTGCATCCGTGAACACGGCTGGGAGGCGGAGGTCGTTGTGGTCAACGACGGCTCCCGCGATGCCACCGCGGAGATCGTGCGCGCCTTTTCCGCATCGGCTCCCGAGGTCCGGCTCCTTGAAAATCCCGGCAATCGCGGCAAGGGGTACAGCGTCCGCTCCGGTCTGCTGCAGGCCTTGGGTGAGATTGTCATGTTCAGTGATGCCGACCTCTCGGCGCCCATCGAGGAGGCGGAGCGACTGTTCGCCGCCATCGCCGCCGGCGCGGATATCGCCATCGGTTCCCGCTGGCTTGAGCGCAGCCGGCAAACCATCCGGCAGCCGCTCTATCGCCAGTTCTTCGGCCGGTGCTTCAACGCCGTAACCCGCGCCGTGATGGGATTGTCGTTTGCAGACACGCAATGCGGCTTCAAGGCCTTTACCCGCCATGCCGCACAGACGGTCTGCCAGCTCCAGACCATCGAACGGTGGGGCTTCGATCCCGAAATTCTCTTCATCGCGCTCAAGCGCGGTTTACGCGTTACGGAGGTCCCGGTAAGCTG
>JAJZNH010000156.1:0-992 GCA_021811745.1 Acidobacteriota bacterium | reverse complement strand
CACGACGAACGCACCCGTATCAGTTATCTCAAGGACGGCGTGAGGATGCTGGAAGATATCGCCATCATTCGCTGGAATGCCCTCTTCGGCCACTACAACAGACAAGTTGAGCATATTCACCGCGCCGGGGTTCTCAAATAGCGCGCGCAGGCACGGCGGCATTTCTCTGTTCGTAATTACCTGCCTTCTGATGCGTCTTATCGCGGGATCATCGCGTCAGTTTAGTCAGATACCAGGTAGAGAGCATCTCCACAATTTCCATTCCCTTTCAGGCACCGCGTCCGCGCGGCCGATGGCATTTCCTGAAGGGAAGAAGCGTTTGGCTGCCATCGTGGTGGGGAATGGTCATGGGGAGTTGCTGCGGCGCCTGATGTCCCGACCAATTGAGAACCGGGGAGGCAGTTACATGTTCAGGAAGTTAGGGCTTGCTGTTTTGTTTGTAGCGCTCGGTGCGGTGACCGCTTTGGCCGCCGACTTCAACGGTAAGTGGAACGCTCAAGTCGAAACTCCGAGAGGGACGCAGAATCTCACCTTCGACTTTCACGTCGATGGTTCGGCATTAACCGGCAAGATCACCACACCGCGCGGGGAAACCGATTTATCGGATGGTAAGATCGATGGCGATAACATCTCCTTCGATCAAGTGATGAATTTCAACGGTAACGAGTTCAAAATCACGTATACGGGCAAAGCCGATGGCGCCGATTCCATCAAGTTCAGCCGGCAGTTCGGCGATCGCCCCGCCACGGAGTTCACGGCGAACCGGGCGAAGTAGGTCCCGGGTCCAGGCGGTAGCGGCTGCTTCCAAGCCGCTGGATCTGCCGCCGGTTGCCTGTCCTGGCGGGTTGGCGCCCACCCACCAGGACAGGGATGTACCTCTGTTGTCACTGGACGATTTCCTATTCCCGATGCCATCCTGATCGGAAGGAGCAGTAAGTTCGTTCGCACTTTCTGCTCAATTCCCTCCCCTCGACTCTGATACGCAGCCTCAG
>JAJZNH010000369.1:477-5296 GCA_021811745.1 Acidobacteriota bacterium | reverse complement strand
CTTAACTTGCAAGCAACAATCTCTTGCTCGAATTGAGTGATGGTAAAAGGTGACGTCAAGCGGCTTGTGTAAAAACGCGGGGTTGCCTACTGTGATGCAGCATCATCCTCGAAGAAGTCGTTGTCGACGCGCTTGACGACGTAGGTGCTCTCAGTGGAGATGCCGACCTCGAAATCGAACATAAACGCAGCCAATTCCGCACCGTCGATGAGAATGACCTTCGTTTCAAGGCTGCTGGCGTACTCGCGGGCGTCCTTCGTAAATGTAGACGTTGTAAGAAAGATCCCCTTCCGCGCCCGTTTGCCAAGCAGGGCACCGACGAACTTCTGAATCTCAGGACGGCCAACACTCGCGTCATCCCATCGCTTCGCCTGAATGTAGATCTGCTCGAGTCCGAGCCTGTCTTCCTTGATAACGCCGTCAACGCCCCCGTCGCCTGACTTGCCAATCGCCTTTCCAGCGTCGGCTAACGTGCCGCCATAGCCCATGGCCGCAATCAGCTTTACCACCAATCGCTCAAAGAACTCTGGTGAACAGTGCTTCACCCGCTCAAGCGCGTCTTCTTCAATCTGCCTCCGCCGATTCAAGTAGCCGGTCGCCATCAAGTCATCGGGGGTATCTGTTTCAACATTCAACACAGCGCATTCGTTCTGCTCTGATGTTGCTGTTCGTGAACGTTTCTGGAATTCAACAAACTCAGGGACCTGCGAAGAAAGGCGTTGTCGATTCGCTCCGGCTTCTCCGCCAACACCTGTTTGCCACGGTCGGTGATGCGGAACTGGCCGCGCTGAACGTATTCGATGAGGAGGGCATGTTTGGTGTAGGTCCGTGCCCATCCAACCCGATTATCGAAAATCTCTTGCTTGCCGCTTGGAAGCAGTTCCTTTCTTTCCGCTTCAGTGAGCCCAAACTGCCGGGCGAGTTCGTCTACCGCATCGCGCTTGGTGTGTATCTTGCCGTCACCGGCTATTTTCAGCAGCGGCAGCATCAGGGTCTGGTAGTCGGGTATCGGCATCGGCTCTCCGTTCCGTTTGACTGAATCGGTCGAGGGCGATTTCCGCATATTCAGACCGTCAGCGTCGACAGAATGGCCGCATGGAAAGTTTCGTCCTGAACCGATGCGAGTCGCGCTTGCTTGTCAGATTCTAACTATCTATCTTTCCGCCGTATAGACCTTGGGTCTGACTCGGTGGAATGGTGATGGGACGCAACGAAGCAGGAACCATCTCTTGGACCGAAGCGGCTGACAAGCTTCTGAATGCATGGTGGCTGTGGCGAAGCGTCTTTTCAACGGTCCCGCGTGACGGCATAGAGGAAAGGCAAACCCGTCTGAATTCCCATCGCCGAGCATTCCGAGCATGTAGTCGCGATCCCATGCGGCGGCGAGGCATTTTCCGCGAACGCCGAATCTGAAGTTTTTGGCCTATTTGAGGGGACTCAGGGCGATGCCGTTGCAAGGAGGCGGATCCAGGGCCTCCGCTTATGGCTCAAAACTTGGCGCCCCGCGCTCTACAAGCACTGAGGCGTCGCCGCTCGACAACCGGCCGAATGTTGATTCGGCCACTGAATTGAAAGCAATGCGCGGAGAGATTGTTCGCCCCCCGCTGCGCTCCAGGAGCCCTTGTCGCCGCTACGGTCTCCTCGCTGCCGCAGTCGTTCGTTCTGTCGCCGACGCTCCATACCCCTGCCAGACATACTCCAACGCCTCCGGCAGCGTCTCAAGCCGTACGCCGCGGTCGACATGGCCGGCGTCTTCGGCAAAAACAAACTGATAGTGATAGTGCTTTTCTGCCAGCACGCGGGCCATGCGCTCGTTGGCCAACACCCAGTCGTGCATCCCGTCGCGCATGGGGTTGGGGTTCAGCAAGTCGTGATCGCCTACCTCCAGCCAAATGCGGATGGGCTTTCGCGGGCTGCCAGGGATCAACTTCTCGTGGAACTCCCATGCGCCGTGAGGGGTGGCAGGGTTGAATGGCCACTGCTGGTTGACGAAGGTTCCTGAATAAGAGAGGACACGGTGGTAAAGATCCGGGCGATACCAGGCCATCTCCAACGCCGCCGCGCCGCCCGAACTGCCGCCCGTGGCGGCCCGTTCGTCCGGATTATGTGTGAGACGGACATGAGCTTCAGCTTCCACGCGGGGTAGAACTTCGGACTCGACGAACTCCGCATACCGGCCCGACCTCGTGTCATACTCCAGCCCTCGCTCACTACCCTGCGCATCTTGCCCACCGTTGGCGATCGAGATGCCAATCATCGCCGGGATGCGGTGCTCCGCAATCAGCGCGTCGAGGGCCGCGAAGAGCACCCAGTCCGGACCATCCGCGCCGACGATGAAGGGCGCCGCCGTGCCTGGCTTGTAACCGGCAGGGACGTACACGGCAACCTCGCGCGTCCAGGGCGCGGGACGGCTGTCGGTTACGATCAACTTTGCTGGATGGTTCGGGTCTGGCTTTCCCAGAACGTTTGGGATGCGAGCGATACCCGGGTAGATCTTGCTCTCCGCCGAGGTCATCGTGAAGACGGTCACGCTGCCATGAGCGAAGTGCGGGACAACGCCTTTCGGATGTGGTTCTGACGCAAAGGCGGCCAACTCGGGCGCGGGTTTATGGGTGGGGCCCAGGATGAAGTTGCCATCCGCAGACGGCGGCGGAAGATCTCCATCTGGAAGCTGCACGGCGTTCACAAAGCCGGGGGAGTGCGGATCTCGGACGGGTGGCGCAGGACGCTGTGCCTGTGCGGTCTGCATTGCGAAACCAAAGAGTACTACGGTGAGAAAGAGCGATGCCGGGTGGAACTGCATATGGATACCTCCGCAACGAAACCGGGATGGCGGAATTGTAGTGGGCGGGACGCTCGGTTATCCACTGTTCAAGCAACAGACCCTGAAGCCAAAGTGTCTCCGCTCTTGTTCACCAGCAGGCTCCTTGTTCAGGAAGGCGCATGTCCCATGGTGCTACACTACAATCAGTTTTCCTGCGGGTAGATCGACTCGGGTAGCCCTGAAGGCGGCATCTTCCTTGGTGAGGCTCGCTGTCTTCACGACTTCGGCGAGCTTCCTGGCGAGCTTTGAGCCCACTGGTACCGCAACCCCGCCTCAAGGAATCATCAGGCATGCTCTTCACAGCTCGCAGCGCGGCCGTCTACGGAATTGACGCTCATCTGATCGACGTAGAGGTTGACTTCTCCGGCACGATCGCCAAGGAGGAGATCTTTGCTACGGTGGGCCTTCCCGATGCGGCGGTGCGCGAGTCCCGGGACCGGGTTCGTTCGGCCATCAAGAACTCAGGCTTCGAGTTGCCCCCCACCCGCATCACGATCAATCTAGCGCCGGCCGATTTGAAGAAGGAGGGTTCGGGGTTTGATCTCCCCATCGCTATCGGCATTCTGGGAGCTTACGGTGCGCTCTCCGTCAAGGACATCGCCGATTTTGTTCTGGTAGGGGAGTTGGGTCTGGACGGTTCTCTGCGCGCGGTTCAAGGGATGCTACCGATCGCGATTGCAGCCCGAACGGCAGGCATCCGCAACCTGGTGATTCCGGCGGCGAATGCGCGTGAAGCCGCTGTTGTGGCCGGCGTCAACGTCTATCCGGTTCGCTCCTTGCTGGAAGTACGGGAGCTGTTGAACTCCGCCGCCGGCGTCTCCGGCAGCCAGCCCCAACTTTTTGCGCAACCCCTTTCGGTGGATAGCGCCAACCTTTTGAATGAAGCCCTGGAGTACCCTGCCGACTTTCGCGACGTGCGTGGCCAGCAGGTAGCCAAACGGGCTTTGGAGGTCGCCGCAGCCGGAGGCCACAACATCCTGATGATCGGTCCGCCCGGCTCCGGCAAGACGATGCTGGCGAAGCGGCTTCCCTCCATTCTGGCTCCGCTGCGGTTTGAAGAAGCCCTGGAAACCACCAAGATCCACTCGGTGGCCGGCATCCTCAATCGAGATGAGGGCCTGGTGACTCATCGCCCCTTCCGTTCCCCGCACCATACCATCTCTGATGCCGGACTGATCGGCGGCGGCGTGATGCCCCGGCCAGGAGAGGTCTCTCTGGCTCACAATGGTCTTCTGTTTCTGGATGAACTTCCGGAGTTTCCGCGCAACGTTCTCGAGGTCCTGCGCCAACCTCTGGAGGATGGGCAGGTGACCATCTCCCGGGCGGCCATGTCCCTCTCCTTTCCGGCTCGCTTCATGCTTGCTGCAGCCATGAACCCCTGCCCTTGCGGATACTTTAACGACAAATCCAGGGAATGCATGTGTACTCCGCCCATGATCCAGCGCTACGTCAGCAAGGTCAGCGGGCCTCTGCTGGATCGCATCGACATCCATATTGAGGTTCCTGCGGTGCAGTACAAAGAGCTGCGCGGCGCTTCCGCAACGGAGGGGTCGGCGGAGATTCGCGCCCGGGTGCTGGCCGCCCGCGAGATCCAACATGACCGCTTCCTGGCCTACGGAGCAAAAGCTCCTTCCCGAGGCTCGAAAGCGGCCTTTCGGGCCACCAACGCCTTTGCCAACGCCCAGATGTCCACTCAGCAGATCCGAACTTTCTGCGAACTCTCCACGGATGCGGAGAGGCTGTTGGAACGCGCCATGCAACAGCAGGGACTCAGCGCCCGAGCACACGACCGCATTCTCAAGGTAGCGCGCACCATCGCCGACCTGGAACGATCCACCTGCATCGCCGTGCCACATATCGCCGAAGCCATCCAATACCGGACGCTCGATCGCAGCTATTGGTCCTGAAGCCGGGCATGCTCCTCATCGGGGCGGGCCGGCTCGGGGCTGGCGGCAGCGATTCGGCCGGGTCCTCCAACCCGCATCATCCAAATTT
>JAJZNH010000369.1:0-467 GCA_021811745.1 Acidobacteriota bacterium | reverse complement strand
TCTTCACCAAAAAAAGGATTGACCCCGTCACCTTGCACGAGTTATGGTTCAAATAGCAGGTAGAAGGGCTCAAAAGCTGTTCCGATCAGGGATCCAGACATCGGCTGGTGCGATGGTGTGGTTCGGTGCAGCCTATGGCTTGAGGACACTCCTTCCAGGGTCATTCTCCCTCGAAAATGCGAGATCCTCGTAAATCGCCGGGTGGGGCAGCCCCGCCTGGCGCCGCCTGACTCTAGATTTGGCTGTACCTCTCAACCCTCGCTCCGCTGCGCAATTTTGCGCAAAGGTTGGACGCGCCTTCCTTGAAACTCGCGCGTCTAATGTAAATAATCGGGCTTGCGTGCCGCTACAAGGCAGCAGGTCACGAGGTATCCCCAAGATGGGCGCAGAGCAACGACGCCCGGAACCTCGCTTTACCAGGAGAATCATTCATGCGCTCTGATCTTATCTTTGGTGCCCTTACGCAC
>JAJZNH010000198.1 GCA_021811745.1 Acidobacteriota bacterium | reverse complement strand
GTGATGGTTGGCGAGCGCGATGAAGAACTTGGCGCCGGCTTCCTTGTAACGCTGGATCAGCGCCTCAGGCTCCCAGTTGAGCAGCGTCCACTGAGCGCAGAGGTCCTTGTAGCCGAACCGTGACTGAGGGCCGTAATGCTCCAGATGGTACTGGTATTGGCTTGGGTGGTGATCGTACCCATACTTGCTCTGGATGTACATATTGCGCGCATACCAGTCGCCGTCCTCGGGAACGCATTGCGGAGACCAGTGGGCCCAGATGCCGAACTTGGCGTCACGGTACCACTCCGGCGCTTCGTATTGGAGGAGCGAATCCCAAGTGGGCTTGAAGGGACCTTCGCCGCTGAGTCCCGCGACGGGCGCGATCATGGGCACACCATCCCAGGAGCCGCCGGGCACGGGCAGTTCGGGCGGTTTACCCCAGCCGCTTGGCTCCCAAGTCGTTTCGTCGAGCTTCCCTTCCACGATCCGGCCATTAACCAGGGTGTAGAAGACTCTCTTTTCGGCGGGCGTGGCGCAAAACTCTGCGTAGGACTGGCGGAGTGAATTGAAACCGGCAGGGACGGGCGCGGATGTACCGGTCTGGCCCAAGGCAGGAATGGCCTTGGCGGCAGCAGCGGTCGCCATCAGCTTGCAGAATTCTCTTCTTTGCATGTCTTAGTTCTCCCTGAAATGATTATGCCTTCGGCGTCGTGAAGACGTTCTTACTACTACCGGCCGGAGACGCTGGTCACGAGTTAGTCTCCACTGCCCTGCCTCGGCTTGCTTTCAAGTCAGCGATGACTATATCGCCCCGGGCCTGGCACAGGCAATTCTATGCAGGCGAAGACCCGCTACATTCGCTTACGTGCGCGAGGATAGCAGCCGCCACGACGGCTTGTCCGTAACTCAACCCTCCGTCGCCAGGGCTCACCTGGAGGTGCTGAAAGACCTCGAACCCCTCAGCCCTCAAGTTCACGCGCAGCAAATGTGCGAGCCGGCGGTTGTGCATGCATCCGCCCGTCAGCACAACTTGGCGCAGTCCCGTACCGTTCCGCGCCAACACGGCCGCCTGCACAAATGCTTCCGCGACGCTGGCGTGAAACCGAGCCGCGATCCTGGCTTTGCTCACGCCCGCGCGCAGATCTTCAAGCAGCTCACGCCACATTGGCGATGCACAAATGGTGGCCGGCTCGTGCCGCGCCCAATCGCCGGGTTTGATTTGCAGCGTATAGCCGCGCGCCGTCTGCATCCCATGCGCGGCTGGTCCATCCGCGATCGTCCCTTCCAGCTCCATCGCCGCCTGCGCTTCGTAGTCCACCGTGCGCCGGCCGAGCACTACAGCTGCCACCGCATCGAAGAGCCTTCCTAAGCTCGAGGTGAGCGGCGCATTCACCCTGCGATCGATCATCCGTCGCAGCACGCGCGCTTCCTGCGGCTTCGCGCCAACGAGCGCCAACAGCTCTGGCGACTCCACATCGAGTTCGGCTGCATGAAAGGCCCCCAGCGCCATCCGCCACGGCTCGCGGATCGCCGCTTCGCCGCCCGGCATGGGCACGTACTCAAGATGCGCAAAGCGCTCGAATCGGGCAGGATCGGGGCCATCGAGACGCACGATCAGCACTTCCCCCCCCCAGATGTGCCCGTCGGCACCGTAGCCGGTGCCGTCGAGCGCAAGGCCGATTAGTGGACCTACCAGCCCGTGTTCAGCCATGCAGCCAGCCACGTGCGCGTGATGGTGCTGCACGGCGAGGAGCGGCAATTGACGCTCCGCAGCCCACTGCTTGGCCCATAGCGTGGACAGGTAGCCGGGGTGCAGGTCGTGCACCACAGTCTCCGGCTCGATCTCAAAGGTACACATCAGGTGCTCTAACGACTCTTGAAAGAACTCCAACCCCATCAGGCTCTCAAGGTCACCCAAGTGCTGACTCTGGTAGATCCACCGGCCGCGCGCCAGCGCGAAGACACTCTTCAGGTGGCCGCCCACAGCAAGCAGCGGAGACACACCCGCCCGCGCGAAGTTGGGAGGCAACTCGATCCCCAGCGGCACAAAGCCGCGGGCACGGCGAATCAGTTGCGGCGCTCCATCTACGATCGCCATCACCGAATCGTCGGCGCGCTGCAGGATTTCGCGGTCGTTCATCAGGAATACATCGGCAATGCCGGCCAGGCGGGCAAGCGCTGCGTCGTTGGCGATCATGATCGGCTCCTCGCTCAGGTTGGCGCTGGTCATCACCAGGGCGCGCACGCGGGAATCGGCAAAGAGCAGATGCTGCAATGGGGCAAAAGGCAGATAGATGCCCAGCCAGGGAATTCCCGGCGCGACAGCCTCCGCGATTCCGCAGCCCTCGCGCCGCGAGGCCAGGACGATGGGCCTCGCCGCTGAGGCGAGCAGCGCCTCTTCCTGTGCGGTCAGCGCACACATCGTCCGCGCCGCGTCAAGGTCGCGCACCATCACGGCAAACGGCTTTCCGAAGCGGCGCTTCCCTTCCCTCAGCCGCGTCACGGCAGCTTCTTTCGTTGCATCCACGCTTAGGTGGAAGCCGCCAATGCTCTTGATGGCCACGATCTCTCCGGCCAAGAGGCGCTCGATGCAGGCAACCACGGGATCGGCCGCCACAATCTCCTCGCCGCCGGCCTGGGCCAGCCACAATCTAGGCCCGCACTCCGGGCACGCGTTGGGCTGGGCGTGGAAGCGCCGGTTGGTGGGGTCATCGAACTCCCTCTGGCAGGCTGCGCACATCTTGAAGCGCGCCATCGAGGTCTGTGGGCGGTCGTACGGGATGCGGCGCGTGATGGTGAAGCGGGGCCCACAGTTGGTGCAGTTGAGAAACGCGTAGCGGTAGCGGCGGTCGCCGGGTGTAAAGAGCTCGCGAAGGCAATCCGCGCAGGTGGCTGCGTCGGCGGGAATCCCGGTGCTCACCTGCCCGTGGGTCTGGCTGGGTACGATCCTGAAGCCCGACTCGCCTTTCGGTGCCGTCTCGCGAACTGCTACGGAATCGATGCGAGCCAATGGCGGAGCCTCCGCGCGCATCCGCTCAAAAAGAGCCCGCACCCTTTCCTCCAGCCCTTCGACCTCGACCACGACCCCGCCAGTGTCGTTGCCGGCCCAACCTGCCAGGCCCTCCTCGATGGCCAGACGGTAGAGGAAGGGCCGGAATCCGACGCCCTGCACCACACCGCGCACCAGTGCTTGGCACCGGATGAACTTGGATGAGGATTGTGGAGTCAAAGTGTGCGCCTCGCGTTGCAGATCAGCATAGCGCAGGCCTCGCTTGTGCGGTTTGCCGTTGCCGATCCGTGCCAGTGAGCCCAGACGGCGGGCATTCCACTGAATTGCGACGAAACTTACCGTAATGGCTAGAGCGGACGGGCTCCGAGAGAGAACGCTCCTGAAATCTAGAATCATATCTTTTGGGGCGGGCAGAGTTTTCGTACGCCCCTCGCGGGTGCTGTGCGCATGGTCGGAGATGCTGTCTCCAGGCTTGCGGCTAGCTATGGTCTCTTGCCCGCCCGGGACGACCCGGACGCAGACGGGACCTACGACGGAGGCTCATAGAGCGGAAATGTCCGTCCAAAGATGCCGGTGACCCATGTCACCGCGTTTAACAGCTTTAAAGCGCAGAGTTATGATAGGCGTTGAGCTGACCGTCGGCACTCATGGCCTGTGCCAAAGGTGCAAGGGCGTTGAAGAACGTCGCTCAGGAGCTCGGGGCCAATGGCTCGGTCGATTTTGTCAGCACGGCAAAAGCCGTGCCCTCTCAAGACCGACTTTCCGCCACAGTGTGCCAAGCTACTCAGCTCGATGGGCGACTCAGCGTTCCGGATCGGGAGGAATCGTGCCTGCATTCACGCCCCCACCCCTGCCCAGCGACGATACACGATGGAAGATTGTCAACGGCACTATGCGCAAGAACGGCTTTGCCCGCCACGCGCTGATTGAGACGCTGCATACCGTGCAGTCCTCCTTCGGCTATGTGGACAACGAGGCTTTGCGCTTCGTCGCCCGCTCGCTGCGCGTGCCGCTTAGCCAAGCGTACGGAGTGGCCACCTTCTACCACTACTTCAGCCTCAAGCCGCCGGGCAAGCACACCGTCACGGTCTGCGCCGGGACGGCTTGCTACATCAAGGGTGCGGTCAAGCTGATCGCCGAGGCGGAGAAGCGGCTGGGCATCGCCCAGGGACAAACCACCGGCGACGGCCAGGTGAGCCTGGCGGTGGCCCGCTGCGTGGGCGCGTGCAGCCGCGCACCGGTAGCGCTCTTCGATGGCGAGGTGGCAGGCGAGATGGCCGGCGAACAGATGCTCGAACAACTGGAAAGGTGGACCGTGGAATGACCATCGAAGAGCTGGAGCAGATCGCCAAATCCGTCCGCCTTGAGAACTCCAAGTTCGACTACGAGGTGAACGTGTGCATGGACCTGGCCTGCGCCAGCCAGGGTGCGGGACAGCTCCGCGATGCGCTGATCAAAGCCGCCGAAGCCGCAGGCAAAAAGGTTCTGGTCCGCCGTACCGGCTGCATGGGACCTTGCTCGTCCGGCCCGCTGGTGCGCGTCGATCCCGAGGAGACCCTCTATCGCAAGGTGAACGCGAACCACGCTGAAGCCATTGTGAACGCGCTGGGCGGAGGACCTGTGCCGGAGCTGCAATGCGAGCTGAACGAGCACTTCGGCAGCCAGGTGCGGGTCGTGCTGGAGAATGCGGGCTACATCGACCCCGAGAAGATCGACGATTACATTGCCCGCGACGGCTACAAGGCGCTCCTGATGGTGCTTACGGAGATGACCCCCAGCGGCGTGATTCACCGCGTGACGGAAAGCGGTCTGCGGGGGCGTGGCGGAGCCGGCTATCCCACGGGTTTGAAGTGGGGCACGGTGGCCAAGGCCGGCGGCGA
This sequence comes from Acidobacteriota bacterium, assembly GCA_021811745.1. Next base: position 424 of record JAJZNH010000198.1, on the reverse strand, counting down.
CATGAAGTACGTGGTCTGCAACGGTGACGAGGGCGATCCCGGTGCCTTCATGGATCGCAGCGTGATGGAAGGCGACCCGCATCGCGTCATCGAGGGCATGGCGGTGGCAGCCTACGCGGTGGGCGCGAGCAAGGGCTTTATCTATGTGCGCGCCGAGTATCCGGTGGCCGTCGCCCGGCTCTCGGCCGCGCTGCGCGACGCGCGCCGCCACGGACTGCTCGGCAACAGCATCTGCGGAACGCCTTTCAACTTCGACATTGAGGTCCGCCTCGGCGCAGGGGCCTTCGTCTGCGGCGAGGAGACGGCCCTGATCGCCTCGATTGAGGGCCGCCGCGGCAGCCCTAAGCCGCGCCCGCCTTATCCGGCGGTGGCCGGGTTGTGGGGCAAGCCGACGCTCATCAACAACGTAGAAACCTTCGCCAAT
>JAJZNH010000860.1 GCA_021811745.1 Acidobacteriota bacterium | reverse complement strand
TTGATGCCGTCAGTCAGTTGTATCTCGCCACCGGCGCCGGGCCGAGTCTGTTCCAGCAGTGCGAAGACCCGAGGCGTGAGCACATAGCGCCCGATGATCGCCTGTGTTGATGGAGCTTCTTCGAACCTGGGTTTCTCCACCATGCCGGTGCAGTTATAAATCCTTGGATTGCCGGGATCCGGAGAGCCTGCCAGCACACCATAGGCGCTGATACCCGGTCCCTCTACGGTTTGCGTTGCCAGCACCGATCCGCCTCTTTCGCAGAACACATTGATCATTTGCCTCAGGCAGGGCGGATCGGCGTCGATTACGTCGTCGGGCAGGATTACGGCAAACGGCTCATCTCCCACCAACTCTTTGGCGCACAGGACCGCATGGCCCAGCCCTAGAGGCTCTTTCTGCCGCACGTAACTGATCCGCGCCAGCGTGGCCACGCTGCGTGATACTTCGAGCAATTCCTTCTTCCCCCGGCGCTCCAGCGTGGCGTCCAGTTCAAAGCTATTGTCGAAGTGGTCTTCCATCGTGCCCTTGCCGCGGCCGGTGATGATGATGATGTGCTCGATCCCCGATGCGATTGCTTCTTCCACTCCGTACTGGATGATGGGCTTGTCGACCAGCGCAAGCATCTCCTTCGGAATGACCTTTGTGGCAGGCAGGAACCGCGTGCCTAGGCCTCCGGCGGGAAAGACTGCTTTCCGTACCCGTTTGCTCATCTCATCTCCTCAACTCTTCAGGTGCCAAGGCCGAAAATCAATTGATTGGCAAGCCTGTCATCTTGCGCTCCGCGATCAACAATCTATGTTTATCTTAGCGTGCCGCGGGGATCAAGTCGGTCTTCAGTAAGCTCTCCGGATGTAGCCCGCTTTCGTCAGCATACTAGAGCGTGGGTGAGTTATCTCCCATCATCGCCTCTCTCACAATCTTTACAGGTGGAAATCCCTGGCGCAAAAAATCATCGTGAAACTTCTCGAGCGAAAAGGCCGCGCCTTCCTTCCTTTCGAGGTCTTCGCGCAGCTTCAGGATCTCCAGCTTGCCGAGCGTGTAGTAGAGATAAGTGGGATCGCTGGTGCCGCGCTTCGTTTCCACAATCGCAGTTTCTTTTGACTGGTAGCCTTCCCGCTCGAAAAACTCCTCGGCCTGCGCCATTGTCATCTTGCCGGTGTGCATCTCGATGCCCACAATAAAGCGCGCGTCACGGAGCAACGCATCCTGCAACTGTCCCAGCCGCAGGAGTTTCGATTCGCGCTCATCTCTGGCTCCCGCTCCTGGCTGCCCATAGCCCTCGTCCAGCATCATCTGCTCGCAGTAGTGCGCCCATCCTTCAACATTTGTGTTGGCGCCCAGCAATTTACGCACGCGGCTCGGCGCCTTCGGAACCCACAGGAATTGCACATAGTGCCCGGGATAAGCCTCGTGCACAGCCGTCGAAATCACGGTGCCCACGTTGAATGAGTGCATGTAGCCCTCCACTTGCGCGGGTGTCATCGATGGATCCGGAAGGGTCACGTTGAAGTAGGCTTCGGTTGCGTGTGTCTCGTATGGCCCCGGAGTATCCATGCTGGCAAAGGTGGTAGCGCGCATGAAGGGTGGCGTTTCTTCCACGATCGGCCTGACGTTCGACGGAATGGTAACGATATGATGCGCATTGATGAAGCTCACTAATCCGTTGAAGGTCGCGCGAAAGCTGTTGAGCAACTGATCCGGAGCGGGATGATCCGCATCCAGTTCCTCCAGCACCTGGCGCGGCGTCTTGCTCGGATCCAATTCCGCTGCAACCTGCTTGAAGTGCGCTTGATTTTTGTGTAGATCAGCCCAGCCAATCTCCAGCAGCCTGTCCAGCGGCAAATCTACCATCTCGTCGTATTCGAGCTTCTTGCGAAAGGCGTCTGCGCCGATGCGAAAATCTCCGTTGGACCGGGCAAGCAGATCAGATTTGAGCCAGCCCTGATAGCTTTGCAGCGCCGCGATGACCGCGGCATTGGTCCGCGCAACCTCGGCCTTCACCTCGGCGTCGCTGGCATTTGCAAAGGCCAGCGGAACATCGTGCTCAAAGAAGCTGATGATCCCCGGCAATTGCTCAATGGCAATCTCGGTATAGACGCGCGGAGGATTCTTCAGATTTACGCGCGCCTCGGCCAGGAGCTTCGGCATCTGCTTCTCGCGCGCGACAAGCGAGCGCAGCCGCTGGTCCGGCGGCGCAAATTTGCGTTCCATAAGCACAAATGCGGCATTGGCGCAGGTACTCGAATAGTTGTCCGCGTTCTTCTCCCAGGGCCGGATGGTCTCCAGCGTCAACAGCGTGGACCGGATATTCCCGAGCACAATTTCCCGGTCACTGCGCGGAACAAAATCGGACACGGAGTTATCTGGATGAATGGCTTCGATGCGCTGTTCGAAGTTTTTCAGTGCCGCAATCTCCGCATCGATGGTTTTGCGCGAGTAATCCTCCAACTGGCCATCGTATTGGTGATACCCGACCGATGTCCCGTTTGTTGGCGAATAGGGGAAATACACCTGGTCGAAGTATTCGTCCGAGGCTCTCTGGAACTCCTGCTTCCAGTTCGGTTGCGTGGTCTGTGCGGAAAGGACGGAAGACATGCAAACTCCAAGTGCCATCAACAAACTTGCTTTCTTCATTGAATCTCACTTAAAGAAAACGTGGTAACTTATGCGTTTATGGTTGCTGGCGCCAGGCTCTCCAGCACGTCTTGTATTTCGAGCAGGACTTCATCGGGCCGTGTGGCTCCCAAAGGATACTTCAGCAGCCCTTGCGGCGTGAATTGAGCGCCCCGCTTCGCATGTCTCGCCACCAGCCGCATCAGATGCTGCGGGTCGACGGCGGCGTTCTCCGTGAATCGGATCTGCACTTCGCCGCGCTTGCGGTCGATCTGCGCGATGCCGATCCGCTCGCATCTGAGCCGCAGCATGGCCGCTTCCAGCAGATATACCGTCGCATCGGGCAACGAGCCATATCGGTCCTGCATTTCTGCCCGGACCTCGTCTACGGCGGCTTCGCTCCTGGCGCCGGCAATCTTCTTGTAAAGCCTCAGCCGCTGGTTCTCCTCGGGAACGTAGCTCTCGTCAATACGCAAGGCGATGCCCAGGTTGAGTTGTGTCGCTGGCCGTTCTTCGCTGGTCTCGCCCTTCAGTTCCTTCACCGCGGCCTCAAGCATCGACGTGTATAACTCGAAGCCGACCGCCTCGATGTGCCCGCTTTGTTCGCCTCCCAGCATGTTGCCTGCGCCACGCAACTCCAGGTCCAGCGCGGCGATCTTGAATCCCGCGCCCAGATCGCTGAATTCCTTCAACGCCGCCAGGCGCCTGCGCGCAATCTCTGTGAGCTCGTTTTCCGGAGGAATAAGTAAATATGCATACGCTCTTCGATTTGATCGCCCTACGCGCCCGCGCAACTGGTAGAGCTCGCTCAGTCCATGCCGGTCCGCGCGGTTGATCAGGATCGTATTCGCCAGCGGAATGTCCAGCCCGTTTTCGATGATCGTCGTCGCCACCAGCACGTCAAACTCGTGGCGCATGAAGGCGAGCATCACCTTCTCCAGATCGCTTTCGCCCATCTGCCCGTGGCCGACGGCAACGCGCGCTGCCGGCACCAACTCCTGAATCCGCGCGGCAATTTCATAGATCGATTCCACGCGGTTATGCACAAAGTACACCTGCCCGCCGCGCTCCAGTTCCATTTCGACGGCTGAGCGCACCAGTTTTTCGTCGAACTTTGCCACGACCGTTTGAATCGCCATCCGGTCTTTGGGCGGCGTTTCGATTACGCTCATGTCACGCAGCCCGACCAAAGACATGTGCAGCGTGCGCGGAATCGGCGTGGCGCTCATTGCCAGCACATCGATCTCCTTGCGCATCTGCTTCAGCCGCTCCTTGTGGCGCACGCCGAAGCGCTGTTCCTCGTCCACGACCAGCAGGCCCAGATCCTGGAACTTGATATCCTTTGAGAGCAGGCGGTGCGTCCCAATCAGGATGTCAACCTTGCCAGTCTCGACCTGCTCCACAATCTGCTTCTGCTCCTTCGCCGTGCGGAAGCGCGAGATCATCTCGATGTTGATGGGGAACTGCGCAAACCGCCTCTTGAAGGTCTCGAAGTGTTGGAAGCTGAGCACGGTCGTCGGCGTCAGGACCGCGACCTGCTTGCCGTCCTGCACGGCCTTGAAGGCAGCGCGCATGGCCACTTCTGTCTTACCGTAACCCACGTCGCCGCAGAGCAGGCGGTCCATCGGCGTGGTCGCTTCCATGTCTTCTTTGATCGCCTGAATGGCCGCCAACTGGTCTTCGGTTTCGTTGTAGTCGAACGCGTCCTCAAACTCGCGTTGAAATTCATTGTCCTGTGAGAAAGCCGTTCCCTCGGCCGTTTGCCTTGTCGCATACAGCTTCAGCAGCTCCGCCGCCATGTCCTGCATGGCCTTGCGCACGCGCGCTTTGGTCTTGGTCCACTGCTGCGAACCGAGCTTGTTCAGCACCGGCGCCGGTCCCGACTCCGTCGAGCGGTACTTCTGGATCAAGTCCAGGCGCGTCAGCGGCACATAGAGCTTGGCCTGCTCGGCAAACTCCAGGATCATGAACTCCACTGAGAGCCCGTCCTGCGTGATCTCCTTCAGTCCCTGATATTGCGCGATGCCGTGCTCCACGTGCACAACGTAATCACCGATGCTGAGGTCGCGAAAGTCCGAAACGAACGCCGCGGTCGCCGCGGTTTTTGACCGCTTTGGCGCGGGTCGCGCCATCACGTCCGCTTCGTCGGAGAGATCATTGGCCCCGAAGACGATCAGGTTCGCGCCGGCAAAGCTCACGCCTGAAGCAAGCGGCGTGCGCACAATCACCGGCACGCGCAGATCGCCGGCCAGGTAGCTGCCCTCGTCCAGGATCATTTCGCCGCCGGGGCGCGTTACACGGCTGCCCAGCCGGTAGGGAACCTGGTACTCGCGGAGCACGGTTGCCAGCCGTTCCACCTCGCCCTGGTTTGGCGCGGCCAGCACAATCCGCGTCTCTGCCGCCATCAGGTTGCGCAACTGTTCGGTCAGCGCGGGAATTGAGCCGTGGAATCTGAGTGTGGGCCGCGTCTGCAGTTCGATTTCGCCCAGCGTGGAGTCTTCGTCCAGCACGTCCACCACGCCCAATTGATCCAGGTCCAGCCCCATGTGCGCGTCCAGTGACGCCTGCAATACCTCCGGCCGCAGATAGATATCTTCCGGGCGGATCAGCGACCCGATCCCCGACCGCTCATGCCGCTGCTCCACCTTGTTCCACCAGCGATCAATCTGGTTACGCACCATTGCC
>JAJZNH010000879.1 GCA_021811745.1 Acidobacteriota bacterium | reverse complement strand
GGGTCTTCAGATCAACCAGGCCGGTATGCGTGGCGTGGGTGTATTCGGAGGCGCGCCGGCCGCCGAGCCAAAGGTGAATATAGTCCGGCAGGGTGATCCAGGGTGTGCGCGGATCGATACCCGCCGCCGGGTCTGCCAGCAACTGGTAGACGGTGTTCAGCCGCAGCGGCCGCGCGCCGGTGCGTTGGTAGAGATCGAAAGGCGGAATGATCCGGTCGGCGGCTTCCTTGGTCGCAACCGTGCGTTCATCGCGGTAGCAGAAGGGATCACGCAGCGCGCGGCCATCCGGCGCCAGGCGCACATAGTCCACGCCCCAGCTATCCGCGCCGATGGAAGCGATGCCCTCCGGTGCGGCTTCCGCGGCCTTGCGAAGACCATCTTCAAGACCGGAGAGAATGGCCTTCAGATCCCAGTAGAGCGAATCTCCGCGATGCACCGGCCCGTTGGGAATGCGATGAATGACCTTAATCGAAGACTTACCGTCTATCCACCGCAGCAGCGATACACGGCAACTTTCAGCGCCCAAATCAATGGCAACACGTGCAGGCTCTTGCATCACAACAGCTCAGTCTCCGTTCCCCAGTGGCTCCGCCCCGGATTACCGCAAAAATGCCTCCGTCAAACCGCCGTCCACGGGAATCAGATGGCCAGTGGTACACCGCGAGTGGGGACCAGCCAGAAAGAGGATCGCCTCGGCGCAGTCAGCCGGCTCTATCTCTTTGTTCGTCAGCGTGCGCTCCGCGTAGAACGCAGCCAGCCGGCTGCGCAGCTCCTCGTCGCTGAATGACTCCTGGAACGGAATATTGTACTTGGTTAATGAGGCGCGCACGCGGTCACGCGGAAACATGGTGGAACCCTTGACCACCGTGGCCGGGCTGATGCCGTTGACGCGAACATTCGGCCCGAGTCCTACGGCCAGTTCACGGATGAGATGCGAAAGAGCAGCCTTGCTTACGTCATAGGCTTCGCTGCCGCGCTTGGCTACGACCGCGTTGGCTGAACTGGTAAAGACGATCGTTCCATGCAGGCCCTGTTCCTCAAAGATCTTGGCGACCTCATCGGCGAGCAGGTAGTTGGCCGTTACATTCACATCGAATGTCGTGCCCCAAATCGAATCCGGGAAGATGCCGTCGGGGGTGGTCGCGTAGATCGCAGCAGTGTTCACCAGAATGTCGACACCGCCAAAAGCGGCCACCGCCGCCTTGAGCATACTCACAATCGCTTCGCGGCTGCGAATATCCACGCCCGAGCTGACCAGGAACTCCCGCGAGGTGACCGCTTCAAGTTCGGACGTAACCTTGGCCGCTCCGGCTTCGTCGCGATCGGCAACGATCACATGGGCGCCACGGCTGGCTGCCAGGAAGGCCACTTCACGACCAATTCCGTTGGCTCCTCCAATGACGACGGCCACACGGCGGCTGAACTCCTTTTCCGCCGGCTGGCGCCGGATCTTCGCTTCTTCGAGCGCCCAGTATTCAATGCGAAAAGCTTCCGCGGCGGGCAGGGCGACATAATTGCTGAAAACCTTGAAACTGGCCGGATCCATTTCATCCCCGCACTGCGGAACCGGACCCGGGACCGGGCCATCCGCCAGCAGACTGGCGCCTTCCATCACATGAATGGCATTGGTGTAGAATTCGCCGGTGATCCGCGCTTCAGTCTTGTTCTTGCCAAAGCTGAACATGCCCAGGCCGGGAATGAGAACCACCGTGGGGCTGGCATCGCGAATCGCGGGCGAGTCCTGCGTGGCAAAGGTGCGATAGTAGGCCCGGTACTGTTCGCGGTACTTGGCAAGCGCAACCGAGATATGCTGCTTCAGCGCATCAATACCCGACTCGGCCGCCCACGGCACGAACAGGGGACGAATCTTGGTGCGAATAAAGTGATCGGGGCAGCTTGTGCCCAGATAAGCAAGATCCTTGGCGTGTACGGAGTTCACGAACTGCAGTACGTCGGGAGCATCCGTGAAGCTGGCAATCCACCGGATCTGAGCGCTGATGCGGCCACGCAGGAAGGGCGCGATGGCGATGGCGATTTCCCTGCGGTCGGGCCGGGTTGGAACCGCTTCACCGCCGAAGCGAACCGCTCCCTTGGCAATCCCATGGCGCTCGATAAACTGGCCGATCTGGTCAATGACGGTCAGCGTGTTCAGGTAGCACTCGCGCTGCGTCTCGCCCCAGGTGAAAAGTCCGTGGCCGCCCAGAACAATGCCGTCACAACCGGGATTTTCAGCCACGGCACGCTTCATCATCATGGCCAGCTCAAAGCCGGGGCGCTGCCAGGGCAGCCAGATCAGCGAGTGACCGAACTCGCGGTTGAACTCCTCCATTTTGGCTTTGCCATTCGCCGATGCCGCCAGCGCAATGCCCCAGTCCGGATGGAGATGGTCCACATGAGGAAACGGAAGAAAACCGTGCAGAGGAGTGTCAATCGAAGCGACGACAGGATTGTTCCGGAAGGTGCACAGCGGATACATATCCACCATCGCGTCCTCGGTATCGGTGCCTTTATAGCTCCGCTCCAGGGCCAGCAGTTTCTCCTGGTAAAGGGTGGCGAAACCGGTGCGCTTGATGCTGCCCAGATCGCCGCCGGAGCCCTTTACCCAAAGAACTTCAATCGGCTCGCCGGTCAGGGGATCGGTCTCCTGGATCTTCGAGCTGGTATTTCCGCCGGCAAAGTTGGTGATGCGCAGGTCAGAGCCAAGCAGGTTGGAACGATAGCGCAGTAGCTCGCCCTCGTCCAGAGTATTGGCAATCTCTTGATTCCAGCGGTCTTCAAGGAATTTAAGTACAGGGGAAGCAGTCGTTGCAAGGGTCATGAAATTCACTCTTTTAGGGAAGTACAGATGTCTGGTTAAAATCATACGCCTTTGGGCATGCGAGAGGCAGAGATCCGCATCGCCGGCAAAGGAGCACGAGAGAGATTCTGGCGCTTCTTCTCAGGTTGCGTCGTCCGCGTCCAGATTCTCAGGAGTCACGGCGCGATGACGCGCGTAGTTGTAAGGAGGCACACTATAGCCCCGCAGGAGGGCAATGCCAAGTTGAATGAGGCGCGGACCGTAAGTCTCAACCCCGTGCGAGATCGAACCGATGATGGCACTTTTGCCTGAACGCATCTCCGCAAGCACATCGGGGATGCAATCCTGGCCAACGATGGCAAAGTCCGATTCACAGCCCAACTCACGAACCGCATCCAGAACGCCCAGGGCGCTGGAATCGGTCGCGGCCGCAACCAGAACATGCTGGCCCTTTTTATATGAATTCAGCGCACGCTTCATTGCCGAACGGCTTGGCTCACGCATGCCCCGGCCTTCGATCTCGATGAATCGATCAGACGGCAAGTCCTTGAACCGCGCGCGGATTCCGTCAAAGCTGCCTGTGATGCGGCTCTGCACAAAGCTGCCCGCCTCGCTGAAGCCAACGCCGATCACCTTATCGACCTTGCCTTTCCATTTGCTCAGCGCATGCTGGGCCAGCAATGCTCCCGCTTCGTATCCCGCTTCGAAATTATCCACCCCGAAATAAGTAGAGTTCGGGTGGGGCACATCGATGGCTACGAGCGGAATATCGGCGTTTTTGAAGATGCGAGCCACGCGCGGCGCCACCGCTTCCTCCACTTGGAATTCGAGCACCAGGTCCACCCGCTTGGCCACAAACTCTTCGGCATTCTGGATGGCAACGTTGGCGTCGTAGCGGTTGTCGAGGATATGCAGTTCGACGCCGGCCGCCGCTGCCGCCGCAATCACGCTCTGTGTGACCGCTACGCCGAAAGGCATCTCGCCGCTCTCTGTCGCAAAGCCAAAGCGCAGCCGCCGCGGCCGTGAAACCAGGCGGTATTGGCCACTCTGCGTCTGGGCCACATAACCCCTATGAACAAGCGTCTTGAGGATGCGATAGACACTGGTCTTGGAGATTTGCGTCTTCTGGAAGACGTCTTCCAGAGAGACAGCCGCATGGCTCTGCTCCAGCAGCTCGATCACATCGAGCGCCTTCGACAGAATCGGAATCAGATACAGCCGCTTAATCTTTGTCTTCGGCAAACCCCTCTCCCTTTGGGACAAAAACAACCGGAACTCCGGCCATGTCCTAACTCAAGCGTAACTGCTGACCGCCGCGTGGCGGCTGCCTCTTTCCTGGGCGATGCGCTCCACATAGCCGTTCTCCCGCAGCGCCGCCAGCGGATCGGCCGGCAAGCCGCGCGCTTCACGCCAGGCCGCGGCCAGCGGACGAACATCCTTCCAGAAAGCACCGCGGAAAAGCTCCTCGGCGGCAACCAGATCACACGATTGCTGATACTCGGCCAGCTTCTCCCGATCAATCAGCGCGGCCTTCAGATACAGTTCCTGAGCCGTCACAACCGTCTGCACCATTGCTTCAATTTTCCCCTTCAGATTGTGGCTCTGGTCAATCATATAGGCGACATCGAGATTCAGGCCATCGGCGGCAGCCGAGTGAATCTCATGGAAAATGCGGAAGATTTGATATGGATCAATAGAGCCCAGCGTCAGATCGTCGTCCGCATAGCGGCGGTCGTTAAAGTGGAAGCCGCCCAGCATGCCCGTGTGCAGCAGCCAGGCCACTATCTGCTCGATGTTCTGCGTGGTGTAGTGATGGCCGGTATCCACCAGCACGCAAGCTTGCGGACCGGCATGGCGGGACAACTGCACGGACATGCCCCAGTCTGCAATATCGGTGTGATAAAACGCAGGCTCGAAGGGCTTGTATTCAACCAACAGCCGCTGGTTCGGCGCCAGATGCTGGTGAGAAGTGCACAACGCCTCTTCAAGCCAGCCAATGCGCTTGCGGATGCTTTGCGTGCCGGGATAGTTCGATCCGTCGGCCAGCCACAGGGAGATATCGCGCGCTCCCAGCGCCTTGGCAATTTCTATCGAGTCCAGCATGTGCGCCACAGCTTGCTGCCGGATGGCCGCCGAGGGATTGCAGAGCGAACCGTACTTGTACTCCTGGTCCTGAAAGAGATTGGGATTGATGGAGCCGGATCGGACTCCGAAGCGGCGCTCCAGATCGCGCACTGCGGGCACATCTGCAAGACCGTTCGGCAAGTCCCACAGCACATGGAGTGCCAGCGTAGGCGTCACGCCGGTCAGTCGGTTGACCTCGGCCGCATCGGCAAACTTCTCCTCAATCGTGGATGCGGCTGCCGTCTGCAAGAACTTGCCGAAGCGCGTGCCGGTATTCGCGAATCCCCAGGAGGGAATCTCAATGTGGAAAGAGTCCAGGGCTTTAAATGCCTGGTCGAAGATCGCCGATTACGGGGTTGTCATGGCGTTGGTACCTCTGA
>JAJZNH010000127.1 GCA_021811745.1 Acidobacteriota bacterium | reverse complement strand
CGGTTGCCCCATCCTCCACCGCGCGCTGGAAGTCATAGGTGCTGACGTATCCACCGAAGATACGCTTCGTCAATTCATCTTCACCCTTCATCAGCGGCGTGCCGGTGAAGCCGAGGAAGCTGGCCTTGGGCAGGGCGGCGCGCATGTTCAGGGCCAGAGATCCGTACTGGGTTCGGTGGGCCTCGTCGCTCAGCACAATGATGTCGTCCCGCTGCGACCACGGCTGATCCGGCGAGACGTTCTCATTGAACTTCTGGATGAGGGTGAAGATCACGGACTTCTGCTGGCCGATCAGGTCGCGGAGATGCCGTCCGCCGGTGGCACGGCAGGGGTCTTTGTCGTTGTTCGCCTCGCCGCAGCCGGCGAAGGTTTCATAGATCTGCGTGTCGAGGTCTTCACGGTCGGTGCAGACCACGAAGGTGAAGTTGCCGCCCACCTTGCGATGCACCTTGCGGGTGAAAAACACCATGCTGTAGCTTTTGCCGCTGCCCTGCGTGTGCCAGAAGACGCCCAGCTTGCCCTGGCGCGCCTCGCGATCCTTCAGGCTCTCGACGGCCGCGTTCACCCCGAGGAACTGGTGGTTCTTGGCCACGATCTTCACGGTCTGCTCGCCGCTATCGTCGAAAAGGATGAAGTTCTCAAAGAGATCGAGCAGGCTTTCTTTGCTCAGAACGCCGCACAGCAGCGTTTCCATTTGGACCGTGCCGCGGGCCTTCTCTTCCAGGCGCTTCCAGTCGTGAAAGAACTTGTACTTCGCCGTTGCCGCACCGAGCTTGGCCTCGATGCCGTTCGCCAGGATAGCCACCGCGTTGTGATGGAACAGGTGCGGCACGGTGTCGCGGTAGTCACAGAGATTTTCGTTGTACGCCCGCTCCAGATCCCTGTGGACGTTCTTGCATTCGATGAAGACCAGCGGGATGCCGTTGACGAAGCCGATGATGTCGGCGCGGCGGCGGTAGATATCGCCGCGAATCCAGAACTCGCGCACGGCGCGGAAGTCGTTTTCCTTGGGATGGGCGAAATCGAAGACCTGGAGGGTTTGCTTAACCAGCTCGCCTTTGGCGTTGCGGTAGGCCACAGGCACGCCACCGCGCAACAGTTTGGACTTCTCGCGGTTGGCCACCAGGATCGTCTGGCTGGCGCTCAGCTCAACAATCTGGCGCACGGCGTCGTGATAGGCATCGACGGGCAGGCCCGGATTGAGTTTCACCAGCGCCGCCTTCAGGTAGCGAGTGAGCACCACCTCGCGGTCGCTCTTGCGACCCAGCAGGCTGTCGGGGCCGAAGTCCTCATCGTTGTAGGCGTAAACCGACTCCCAGCCAAGTTCGTCGTGGAGATACTCGGCGGTGGTCCGCTGCACGAGTTGGTCTTCGGTATAGCCCTTAGGAGTCACACTTCCACCTCGCCGCTCATCAACCTGGGGAGCAAGAGATCCCGCGCATTCTCCAGCTTCACGGAGGCGTTCTCGAGTGTAAATATCTGCTTGTACACGTAGGATGCAAACGAAGAAAATTGCTCACGCAGAGATTCGGGGGGAACAATTACCGGAAACTTATGCAGCACCTTTCGATCTATACCCGGTACTGCATCCTTGTCACTCTGCCAAGACGCAAGCACGTTTCGCAGCAGGTGCAATGCAAACTCGGGCTGCAGTCCTTTGAAGTCGCTCACATAAAGAGCGGTATTGAGTGGCCAAAAATCTCGCTGAACGAAATAGACCTGCCCAAGTGTGCCGTATCGTCCGGTGACAATACCAGGCGCCTTCGCCTGCACTTGATTGTGGTAGCCAGTAATGCCGGAGGAGGATACAACTGGCACTTCTCCATCGACTCTCGTGCTTGACGGCAAGTCGTATCCCCTCTTAAGGGTGAGCACGTCACCGAGGGGTACCCTCGTCCAACCATCCGGCAGGCCGTTGATGAACTTTGCGTGCTCGTGGCCGGGGAAGCGGAAGCGGACGAACCACTCCTCATACAAGAGCCGCGTCGCCTGCTCCAGCAGCGCAATCCGCCGCCGGTTGGTCTCAATCATTGCGTCATAGGCCGCTAGAACATCTGCTATCTTCGTCTGCATCTCAATTTTCGGGACTGGAAAATCGATAGAAAGCAGTTTTTCTTGGCTGAGATTGTCTTGCGCGGCACCCTTCGAGAAGTTCTGGTATTGGCGCTGGAGGAGCGCATCGAAGCTGTATTTGACGAATCGTGCATCCGCTTCAACGGGGTCTGGGATGAAGCCGATCACGCTATCTGGGAAGCAGGCTTCAAAACTTAGAATTGAGGTGTCTGCGATGTTCGCGGCTACCGTGATGCAGAGAGTTCCCACAGGCCAAAGCCGACTTTGTGCCAGCCCAGCATCGCTATAGGTTTGTGTGAACTCCCTGATGAAGAGATCGCTGTGCTTGACATCTCCCGTTTGGATGAACGGATATTGCCCACCATAGAGGTGAGCGGCATCTCGCGGGCGGTGCTTTGACCGTCCGCGGCTGACATAGCCCAACTGGTCCAAACGCTTCAAGGGCCAGTTCATGCAATCAGCTCCTGGAAGTTTTTGGCTATCGTCTTCGCCAGTTCGGCCGCTTCTTCGTTCAGGCCGTCCAATTCGATATGCAGGTCGCGCATGGCCTCTTCAAAGTCGAAGTCCTCATCCACCTCTTCCGGCGCCACGCCCACGTAGCGGCCCGGTGTCAGGCTCCAGTCGTTCTTCTCTATCTCGGCCAGATCGACGAGCTTTACCAGTCCGGGCACGTCCGTGAGCCTGGCATCCGGAAATCGCTCAATGAGCCATGCCGCCTGACGGTGGAAGTACCGCACCTGCCGCAGACCTTCCACCAGCGCGTGACGTGCCTCGTCCAGCGCCTTGCGCGCGCGGTTGATGTCTTTGGTGACCCAGAGATCGCTCGAGCGGGCGTCAAGCTCCTTCTCGCACACGTCAATGAATCGCTCCGCAACCTTATTTAGGTGGTCAGCCTGTTTGCCTAGGTCTCGGGTCTTCTCGGCGGCGGGCGCGGAGTCCTCGGTCTTTTTCTTGAGCGCCGCGGCGTGGTCACTTTCGGCGGCATGGGGCAGGCGGGTGAGCGCGGCCATCAGAGCTTTGGCGTCGGCCTGGAACTGCACGATGGCGGCTTTGAACTCTCCTTCCGGCCCGGCGTGGGCGGCGGCGCTATCTCCGCTCCTGGGGGCCTGCGTACGCAGGAAGGCCAGGGTGAGCGGCGCGATGGCGGCGGCAGCCTTCTCAAACTCGGCAACCAGCGCGGGGACCTGGGCGGCCTCGTCACGGGTGCGATTGAGGTACCCGGCCACCAGAGCGCGGAAGCGCTGCGGTTCGCCCCGATAAAGCCAGACGATGGAGAGCAGGTTCTGGAGCTGCTCGGGGCTGAAGTCGTAGATTTTGCGCGTGACCTTGCGGTAGACGCCGCGCGCATCGAGCATGAGCACCTTGTCCCGGTGCTCGGTGGGCTTGGCCTTGTTGAGGAACCACAGCTCGCAGGGGACGGCGCGGGTGTAAAAGAAGTTCGAACGGATTGCCACCATGACGTCCACGTGGCCGGATTTGACCAGGCCCTGGCGGACTTTGGCTTCGTCGCGACCGGCGCTGGAGGCCTGCGAGGACATGACGAACCCGGCCCGGCCCCGGGAGCTGAGGTAGCTATAGAAGTACTGGATCCAGAGGTAATTGCCGTTCTGGACCCGGCCCTTGCCCTTTTCGTCGCCGTTCTTCTTGCCCTTGGCAGCCGTGACGCCAGGCAGGCCGAAGGGCAGGCGGGGATCGTTGGCAATCTTGCCGGCGTCGACCTCGTCCACGTTGAACGGCGGATTGGCCATGACGTAGTCGCACTTGTGGAGCAGGTTGAGCGGGTCTTCGTAATAGGTGATGTTCTGCTGAATATCCCCCTCGAGGCCGTGGACGGCCAGGTTCATCTTGGCGAGGTTGACGGTGGTCTTGTTCTTCTCGTAGCCGCGGAAGGTGAGCCGCTCGGCGGGGTTCTGGTGGTGCTGCTCGACGATGCGGGCGCTTTGCACGAACATGCCGCCGGAGCCGCAGGCGGGGTCGAGGACCGTGCCCCTGGTCGGCTCCAGGACGTTGGCGATGAACTGCACCAGCGAGATGGGGGTGAAGAACTCGCCGCCGTCGTGGGCCTTGAGGTCGGCGAATTTGGTCAGGAAGTACTCGTAGATGCGCCCGAAGATGTCGCCGGTGGCGGTCTTCAATTCCTCGGGATTGAGGGTGCGGACCAGGTCGCCGAGCAGGTCGGCGGGGATGGACTGGTACTCCTGCTTGGGCAGGACACCCTTGAGGCCGGTGTAATCGTCCTCGATCATCTCCATGGCGTGGATGACGATGGCGGGGAGCTTGGGATCGCTGGCCCTGGTGATGAAGTAGTCGAACTGGGCTTCAGGGCGGAGGAAGATGGAGCCCTTCTGGCTGAAATCCTCCTTCGTGAGGGCCCGGGTGACGCCGTGGCGGGACGGGAGCGAAGCTTCGATGGCCGGCTTGACGGCCAGAAACCGGCTGTAAGCATGGCGCAGGAAGATCAGGCCCATGACGGGCATGAAGTACTCATTGCTGGCCAGCTCGGAGTTCGAGCGGAGCAGGTCAGCCGCCCGCCAGAGCCGAGCCTCAATTGCCTCAATACGTTCTAATTGCGCCATGCTTACAGGGTCCCCAAAGCCGAGTTGGTCGAGCGCGCGCCGATCCCATAGAGGCCGTGTTCAACCCTGGGTTTGCGATCTCCGCTTCCCAGAGCGAACGCCGAGAGGGAGTTGTGCGCGCTTGAGGTAAAAGTATAAAGGTTGGTGCGAGCAAGGCTGATGGCCGGGAGGTGCCACATTAAGAACATGATGTGGTCACCGTTAGGACCTGCCGTAGCCGAAATGGCGCGTCGGCGAACACGGGAACGAGGTTCTCCAGCGCTGTCCTCCGACCTCTTCTTGTGATTCAATTCAACCCTCCTATACTGCAATCCGTTAAGAAAACTTTTGGGAACAAGTTGGGTACAGCGACAAACAGTATTTTCTTTCAAAAAAAAGAGCGCCTTTTCCAGAAAACAAAAGGCTTATGCCCTTGAAAATACCTCTTCACAAAGGAAATATCTGAGAAGCAGTGGCCTCTCAGATACTCCAGTCACATTCTTTGTTTTCATCGGCTTGAGAGGTCTCTGAATCCGAATGGCATTGACCACACCTGGGTACAGTGGGTACAAGAGAGGGCAATTCGAACCCAAATCCGCACTCTTCCGCCATTTGGAGGCGAAACGGCAGGTTGTCCGCGATCATGTCGTACCGGTCACCCATGTCCTCAAAATCTCCCCTC
>JAJZNH010000290.1 GCA_021811745.1 Acidobacteriota bacterium | reverse complement strand
TTCACAGTGGCGAAGATTTCCATCGCTCCACAGGACCGCGTCTTTGTCCTGACCGGCGCGGGCATCAGCGCGGAGAGCGGATTGCCTACCTTTCGCGCCTCGGATGGGCTGTGGGCCGGATACCGCATCGAGGACGTATGCACGCCGGACGCATGGCGGCGCGACCCTGCCGGCGTTTGGGCGTTTTACTCGGCGCGGCGCGAAGCGGGGCAAAAAGCCCAGCCCAATCCCGCACACTTCGCGCTGGCGGAACTGGAAGCGAAGTTGGGCGGCCGCTTCTTTCTCTGTACGCAGAATGTGGACGACCTGCACGAACGCGCCGGCTCGGCGCGGCTGGTGCACATGCACGGAGAGCTCGCCAAGTCACGCTGCGAGCGCGAGTGCGGCCGGCCGCCCGTCGAGGATCACGCCATCTATCGCAGCCTGGACGAAGTGGGCCGCTGCATATGCGGCGGTCGCCTCCGCCCGCACATCGTCTTCTTCGGCGAGATTCCACTGGAGATGGAACGTATCCAGGACGAGATCAATCAGGCTACCTTGATGCTCGTGGTGGGCACGTCCGGCTCGGTTTATCCCGCGGCCAGCTTTGTTCATTGGGCGCGGCAGCGAGGCGCCCGCACCGTCTACGTGGGCCCGGAGGAGCCGCTGAACGCCGCCGCCTTCAGCCACGTGGTGGAGGGCAAAGCGAGCGCTCATCCCATCCACTTTGGGTTGTGCGCGGTTCCGTCAAAATTTGAGGTGGTCTTGTACAACTCGTATTCGCCATCCTTCGCCGCCGCGCTGGTCCGCGCCAGCAGGCTGGCTACCTCCCCGGCGGACAAGGGATGGAAGGTGCGCGTAGCCTCAAAAGCCTGATCGAGAATCGCCGGGCTGTCGATGCCGGTGATTTGCACCGAGATCGGCAGATTGAGGCAATAGTGCAGACCCTCGATGGGTGTGATCGTTTTGCTCTGGAGAATGTAGTGATCGCCGAAGCATTTCATGCCCAGCGGACCAATGCCTTCGCGGTTGAGCACAGGCAACACCTCGTGGCCGAAGCTGCGGAAGTGCGCATCCATCACGTTGAGCGGCATCTGCGCGGTGTCGAAGTGGAAGTTGTGCTCGCGCGCCACATCCAGCATGCGCAGATGCACATAAGGATCCTTGTGGCCGGTGAAGCCGATATAGCGTACCTTGCCGGCGTTCTTTGCCGCGAGCATAGCCTCCATGGCGCCGCCCTCGGCAAAGATGCGGTCGGGATCCTCAAGCCGGATCACTTCATGAAACTGCATCAGGTCCACATGATCGGTCTGCAAACGCTGGAGCGACTGGTCGATCTGCGCGGCGGCGGCATCCTTGGTGCGGCCGTCGATCTTCGTCATCAGGAAAACCTTGTTGCGGTAGCCGCCAGTCAGGGCCTTGCCCATCCGGATCTCGCTCACGCCGCCGTTGTAATCCCAGCAGTTGTCCATGAAGGTAATACCGCGGTCGATTGCCTGGCGGATAAGCTGGATCGATTCCTCTTCCGAGAGGGACGGTTTGCCAATGTGGTATCCGCCCAGGCCGATGGCGGAAACGCGCTCGCCGGTGCGGCCCAGGTGGCGATAGATCATGTCGTTGCTCTCCGGGGTATTCGTGTCCGCGGGCAGCGCTGAGGCCAGCAATGGCTCTGCTGCAGCCGCGCCTGCGGCCACGGTTGCCGCCTTGAGGAAATCTCTCCGGTCCATAGTTGCTCCTTTCCCGTTGGTTGTGGGTATAAATGCGATCGCTGGTCCAAGTCAACGGGTTTTGAATTTTCGCGCTTGAGTCTCTTGTTCCGCCCTTTCTCTCAATCAAGGATGCAGGCGCTCGCGCATCCAGGCAAGCATCGGCGGCGAGATGCGCTGGAAGGAAGCGAGATGAAAAACGGGCCGGTTTCCCTGCCCGGCAAAAAGAACGCGATCCTCGTCTGCGAGCTGCACCATCGCGTCCATACGTTTCAGCACTTCGGGGAACGATTGCTTCTGTTCGCTCTCCAGTCCTCCCGCAACCGCCAGACAAAGATCAGGATGAAGATGCCTCAGCATACGATTCGACTCGAAGATGAAATGTCCGGTTGCGGAGCCGTTTTGAAGAATCTCAGTCAGCATCGGTCCAAGCTCCGCGTCCGTAGCCGTCATCAGAAATGAGCGGCGCGCGCCGGCATCCAGATAGCGCGCCGTGTCTGTTCCCTGCCCCGCTTCCGTCTCTTCCCACACCGGCCCCGGCTTGCCGTGGCTGTGGCTGGTGATCTTCACTGCCGTCCAGCCGAACTCGGGAAGCGCAGCGATGAGACCGCAGATCAGCGCGGTCTTGCCCGCGCCGCGTCCGCTTCCGCCAACCACGACCATCGCCATGGGCGCGATTTCCTATTCTCCGGCCTTGGATTTGCGGGATTCTTTGGCCAGCCGCGCCAACACTGCCTGCTCGCGCAAAACCTGCTTGAGAGGCCGCGCCGGCGTGCCGTAGAAGATGGTGCCGGGCTTGACGCCTTCGCTGGTCAGGGTCTTGCCGTTGAAGACGCCGGATTGCCCGCCAAGAATCACGCCGGCGCCAACATTGACGTGGTCGCCGATGCCCACCTGGCCGGCGAGAAGGGCGCCTTTGCCAATCGAACTGGAGCCGGAGATGCCGGTCAGCGCGACCAGGATCACGTCTTCGCCAATGTCGCAGTTGTGGCCAACGTGGACCAGGTTGTCAATCTTCGTTCCCCTGCGGATGCGCGTCTGGGCCAGCGCGCCCCGGTCGATGGTGGAGTTGGCTCCGATCTCCACGTCGTCCTCGATCACCAGTGTTCCCTGCTGCGGAAACTGCGTGTAAGAACCGGTCGCAGGATCGCGCACATAGCCGAAACCGTCGGCGCCCAGCACCGCTCCGGCGTGGATGACAACGCGATTGCCGAGGGTGGTACCGCGATAGAGGGTCGCATGGGGATAGATGCGGCATTGCTGACCGATGCTGACATGGGGTCCGACCACCGCGCACGCCCCGATGCGCGTGCCCTTGCCGATGGCTGCGCCCTCGCCAATCACCGCATTCGCTCCGATGCTCACCTCGTCGCCCAACTCGACGAGCGCGCCAATGACCGCTGTCGGATGTATGCCGGTTGGAGGCGATGCGGGCTTGAGCAGCCGCGCCGCGCGCGTGAACCACAAGCGGGCATGATCCGTTTCAACCACGCCGATCTCGGGATTGGCAGCATAGGAGTTGAGGCAGCCGCGCTTGAGCACGACCGCACCCGCTTCGCTGGCCAGCGCTTTTGCAGCCGAAGCAGCATCCTCGGCAAAAACCAGGTCGAGGCTGTCAGCGGCGCTGGCGGACTGCACGCCGGCCAACTCCATCTCCGGGTTGCCCTGCGCCAGCGTGCCTCCCAGCTCTTCGATCAATTCGCCCAGTGTCATTCTCGACTCCCCTTTTAAGCGATGGCTTCAATACAAGCCGGGTTCGCCGGCCGGCCGCGTCTTCCAGCGACGGTGGATCCACAGCCACTGGTCAGGATAGCGCCGGACCCACGATTCGATAGCTTGCGTGCAACGCCGTGTTCCTTCCAGGATGTCGCCGGCAACGTCGCCTGTATGCGGAATCTCGATTTCCGGGCCGAAGTGCAGGACGTAGCGGCGCTCGGCTGGCTCCCACAGCATGAAGCCCGGCAGCACGGCTGCGCCGGTTTTGCGCGCCACATGTGCCAGGCCCGTCGCAGTACAGGCAGGAACGCAGAAGAAGTCCACAAACGCACCCTGCGGCGGGGTCATATTCGTGTCCATCAGGATGCCCACGGTGCCACCCGCGTGCATCGCCGTCAGGAGACCACGGCCAAAGTCGTCCTTGTGGAGCACAAAATTGCCGTGCATGCAACGAATGCCGTTGACGAAAGCATCGAGCCGGCGATTGTCGAGGCGGCGGATGACCATGCCCATGGGATGGCCCATCAGCGAGTGATAAAAGCTGGAGAGTTCCCATGCTCCCAGATGGCCCGTAACAACCAGCACGCCCTTGCCGCGAGCCTGCGCGGCCAGATAGTGATCAAGGCCTTCCGTGCGCATCCAGCTTCGTGTGTTCTCAGCCGTGTAGCGGGTCATACGGCAGAACTCGACCAGTTGCCAGCCAAGATGTCGATAGACGCCGCGCAGAATCTTCTTCCTGGCTTTGTCGGAGAGATCAGGAAAGGCCAGCCGCAGGTTGCGCGTGCCCACCCGCCGCAGGCGTTTGAATGCGCAGTAGACGCTTACCGCCAGCATCCCCGCCAGCAAACGCGCCAAAGCACGCGGCAAGCGGCCAAGCAAGCGCGCCACGGCCACTACGGTCCAATACTCGAATCTCTGCCGCATCGTTGAAGGCAAAGATCAGTTTATGGCAAAACCAGGAGTGGTGTGTCCTGATGCGCCCTTCTATGTTCTTTGCCCGGTTGCCGCTCTCTGGGGCGTGCCGGCTTGAAGGCTACGCCTTCGCATACCGCATCTCTGGCTTTGCTATCTCCTCCCAATGCGGCTTTGGCTCGCGCAAAGCAAACGGCGTGATCCGGCTTCAGCCGAACCACGCCTTCCTTCTCCGGTAAATTCGCCAGACTTATTTAGTGTCTTTGGCAGTGATAAAGTCATGGGCGACGGTGCGGACAAACGGAACAGCTCCCTGCGGAACCGCCACGTTGCCCTTGAGGATCGACTCGAAGGTATGCGGGGCACCGTAGTAGGTCTTTGTGTCATCGGCGTTCTGGCTGACGCTGGTGCCGCTCAGATCAATGCCTGCAAAGAGGCCTTTGGCACGTGAATAGGTAAGCAACTCGGCGTTCATCTTCCAGTCCGTGGCGGCTTCTCCGTTGCGGCCCACGGGTCCCGCCGCAGCCGAGGCATCACCGCCGATCTTGAATTTGCTCTTCAGCAGATCCTGGAAGCCGCGGGCGTTCACGGCCACCAGCACCAGGTCGGTGGACTGGCCGCCGATCTGAAATCCGAACGATCCGCCGGCGAGGCGGATAAAGACCGGAGCGCTCCAGCCATGGCCGGTGCGGCAGGTGACAATTCCCTGACCATATTGCGCGCCGAAGATGAAGGCTCCCTTCAGCATGCCAGGAACAACGCCGACGCAGGTAGCCTGCTCCAGGATGTTCAGCGGAATACTGCGGTCCTTGGCGGACATGATCTGCTCCACCACCAACTTTGCCGAGTCAATGCGAGTTTGCAGATCCTGCTTGGAAGTCGCCGCATTCGCTGTGTACGTGAGCATCAACGAGAGGCAGATCACGCTAACTATTTTCTTCATAATTCCCTATCCTTTCCGTTCCGCCGCCTTGGCCGGCGCGGATCAGTGAAAGTTGAAAAAGCAC
>JAJZNH010000720.1 GCA_021811745.1 Acidobacteriota bacterium | reverse complement strand
CATCCATCGCCCAGGCTCCTCCTCACATACTGCTGAGCACGGCGGACTTTGCGCGCCTGAATGAGCTTGCCCACACCCAGCCCTGGGCCGCCAAGCAGCGGCAGGCGATCATCGACGAAGCGGCGGCTTTTCCGGAGTCCTATGAGAAGCGATTCGGGCTGACGTCGCTGGAGCTGCCGCCCGAGGGCGGGCAGTGGCTGCACTACTATGCGTGCCCTGATACGGGTTCGCTGCTCAAGTTTGTTCCGCCGGACAAGAATGTGTGCCCGGATACGGGCCAGGTTTTCAAGGGCTATCCCTACGATCACGTCGTCTATATGCTGCGCGCGGATGCACTGCGGAACGGGGCGCTGGCCTCAGCGCTGGCCTACCGGCTGACTGGCAACCACGCCGACGCGGTGAAGGGCGCGGAGGTCCTGAAGCTCTATGCCGACAAGTATCTGAGCTACCCCATGCACGACAACAGCGGACGGGAGTCGCAGTTTGGCGCGCGGGTTTATTCGCAGACGCTGGATGAGGCGATCTGGCTGATCGATCTGAGCTGGACCTACGATCTGCTGCGCGACACCGATGTGTTTACGCCGGCGGAGCGCACGCACATTGAACGCGATCTGCTCTATGCTGCGGCGATGACCGTGACCCGCGCCAACATGGGGCCGACGGACAATATTCAGTCGTGGATTCTGGGGGCCGAGACCGCGGTGGGCTATACCCTGGGCGACCAGACGCTGATCCACAAGGCGATCGACGGGCCGCACGGATTCCGTGACCAGATGAAGGAGTTTGTGAAGGACGGCTTCTGGATCGAGGGCGCCTGGGGATACCAGTTCTATGCATTGCACCCGCTGGAGCTGATCGCGCAGATGTCCACACGCGCCGGAGTGAATCTGTGGAAGCAGGAGCCGAACCTGGAGGCGCTGCTGGAGTCTCCGCTGGGCGTGATGTTTCCTGACGGAACGCTGCCGGCCTTCAACGACTCGGGTCCGGTGGATCTCTATTCGGAGGCGGAGCTGTATGAACCGGCGTATACCGCGCTGAGGAATCCGGAGTTTGCCGCCATCGATTACCACGCCGGGCGCAACAACCGCTATGCGTTTCTGTTTGGCGTTCCGTCCATTGACCCGGCCTCGCTGCCCAAGCCCAAGAGCGCGGTCTTTCCCGATGCCGGATATGCCACGTTGCGCGCGCCAGTGGGGGACCTGACGGAGATCATGAAGTTCGGGCCGCACGGTGGTGGGCATGGCCACTACGACAAGCTCAACGAGATCATCTATGCCAAAGGCACGACGATGAGCGTCGATCCCGGCTCGCATTTTTACGGGCTGGAGGTTCACAAGACCTGGGACAAGGAGACGGTTGCGCACAACACCGTGAGCGTGGATGAACAGGTGCAGAAGCCGGCGACCGGCAAACTGATCGCGTGGCAGGCGGAGCCGGAGTTTACCGCGGTGACGGCTGATGCGGGGCCGGTTTATGACAACGTCGATTTGCAGCGCACATCGATTCTCACCTCCGATTACATCGTGGAGATCACGACGGCGAAATCGACCGACGGCAAGGAGCACGACTTCGACTGGAACTATCACAACTTTGGCGTGCAGCATGCGGATGGGACCTTTGCGCCGTATTCCGGATTTCCGCAGCGTGACGGCTATCAGCATCTCTCGGAGAACCAGAGCGCTGAAATCGCGGGCGACGTGCATAGCGTCTTCAAGCTGGAGAACGGCAGCGAGATGAACCTGTGGATGCTGGGCGACGGAAAGGCGAGCCAGGTGTTTACGGGCGTAGCGCCCAGCCACAATCTGCGGATCAAGGCGCCCTACATCATTGTGCGGCGTCATGGTGATTCGGCGCGGTTTGTCGCGGTACTGGCGCCGGGATCGGCCGCGGCGAAGATCATGAGCATCACCGATACCAATGGCGAGATTCACGTTCGCAGCCCGAAATGGGAAGACACCATCGTGCCGGGAGCGAAGGTGGCGTATCACCGTGTAGCTCGGCCGTAAGGTTATGAACCGGACCACAGACTGCTGCCGGAGAAAGAGAATGAGACGCTGGGCGCTTCTTTTGATTCTTGCGGTTTGCCCCGCGGTCTTCGGGCAGACCGCCGCGGAGACCTCGCAGCCTTTTTCGCTTTCTCTGGAGAAACCGAGCGTTCAGGTCTGGGGCCGTGGAATCGAGCGGCCCCGCTTCTACTTTGCTGAGTTCCTGCCGGGAAATTTTGCGAGGACGCTTCATTTCGACAGCGCATGGCCCCAGGATGTAACCGTGCATTGGCTCTTCACGGGCCCGCGCGGATCGCTTTCTGTCGCCATCAATCGCCAGAAGCTGACCGTGGTGCAGCAATACTACGATTCCTTTGCGCTGGGCGCGGGAAACTCGCGCAGGGAGCGCTATCCGCGCGCAACGTGGAAGGAATCGAGCGCCACGCTGGAGGACGACCCTGCCACTGTGACGGTCACGCTGCAGCACCTTACGGCCACTGTCAGCGTGAATGGGCGCGTGCTGATTCACGAACTCTGCCTGATCGACCTGATGCGTCATCAGCTCTTTGTGGATGCGCCGGATTCATCCGCGGGATTTGTGCGCGGCAACATGACGCAGCCGGCGGCCGCACGGGTTCGCGTTTCAATCGCTTCGCAGAAGAGTTACCAGACCATAGTCGGATTCGGCGGGATTACCAGCATTCCCGCCTATGATGAATTGACCATTGCGGGCAAGGCGAAGTGGTGGAAGCTGCTCAGGGAATACAACCTGCTGATTCAGCGGGAGTATCCCGTCGGAGCAAAGCTCAACGCAAGCATGAATAACTTTGACTGGCTGCAGGACGCGTCGCCGCATTACTACGGCGATAACTTTCCTGACGGCGAGATCAGCGACTTTGCCTACAACAAGCACCTGCGCGCGATGGGCGGAAAGGTCTTTTTCGAGTTCTGGGCATTGCCGCCGTGGGCGCGCGATCCGCAAACCGGCAATGCTGAACCCGATAAGTATGTGCAGGCGGTTTTGGCTTACTGCCGGGAGTCGCTCGCAAAGGCGGGCGCGCCGCCCGACGTCGTAGGCATTCAGAACGAGATCATCCAGCCCGGCCCGGTGTGGGAGCAGATGATTGTGAGGCTGCGCCGCGCGCTGGACGATGCCTGATTCCGGCAGGTCAAGCTGCACATGCCCGATGCGGGCTCGCTTCGGGTGGGAATTCGGTCGGCAAACACGCTCCGGCAGATGAGCGATGCCTGGCCGCTGCTCGATTACAGCGCCACACACGTGTACGACTTCCAGGCGCACATGACGGATCCGGAGAGCTATCTGCCCCTGATGCGGCAGTGGGCCGAGGCCGCCAGCGGCAAGCCATTTCTGGCGACGGAGCTGGCCATCAATGATTCCGCCTACCAGGTGGATTCCTATCAGACTGCCCTGGCGATGGGCGAACTCTACTATCAGCTTTTGACTGTGGCGAATGCCGAGTCTTTGGACTATTGCTGGCTGTTATTGGATCCCGAGCAGCCTTCCTTTGGATTCACGCGCTCGCTATTCACGGTGGACCGCCTGCATTCCTTTGAGCCGAGCCCGTCAGGATTTCAACTGCGCGTCTTCGGCGCATTCAGCCGCCATCTGCGCGAGGGGATGGTGCGGCTTGATCTCCGGAGCAGCGACCCCGATCTGCTGGCGACGGCCTTCCGGGCGGCTTCGGGGGCGACTACATGGATCTTTCTGAACCGGTCTGCCGAGCCCAAGGAGATTGAGCTGGCAGATGGCGGGAGGGTGCGCATCCAGACGGTGGAGCACGCCAGTCTCTACCAGGAAAACGCAATCGATGCCGCGCCGCACAAGTCCCTGATTGTGGCCCCGGGAGAGATTCTCACGGTTACGACCATTCGAGCGGGCCGGTGACAACAAGCGGCTATCGCTGCAAAAGATCGATGGGCCTGGTGAAGTCGGTGGCGCGGATGTGAGCGGCCAGAGACGGATGCTGGCGCTCGATGGCCAGATACATCTCCCAGGCCACGCGGCGATAGCTGAAATGGCCGGCGGGCGCCGAGCGCAGTTCCGAGATGTACTGGGCTTCAGCGAAGTCCATCTTGAAGAGGCTGCGGATGCGGGTCGCCAGGGGAAGCAAATAGAGAGCTGACTGGGCGGCTTCAGGCGCCTTGCCGGCGGCGATGTGGGTGCTGGCCTGATGGGCGGAATCGATGGCGGCGCGGTAATCGGCAAGGATGCCGGCCTCGGTGAGGATATCGACGTCTGCTCCGAGATCGCCGGAGGCTGGCGTTTCGTATCCGTGCAGCGCCGTGAAGGGCTGGATGATCTGCACACAGCGGCGATGGCGGTGCATATCGCGAAAACCGCCGATGTCCATGAGAATGTCGAAGCGGAGGGCCGCGCCGGCGCGAAATGCGCGGAGGGCTTCGTCGTGTTTGCCGCGGTGGCGGATTCCCAGATCGATGATCTCCGCAACGCGGGCGGCGGGGAGCCCAGTAGCCAGATCGCGGATCTGGCGGTAGGGGTGGTGGCTGGCGGAGTAGAGGAGCGTGGCGGCCAGCTCGACTTCAAGCGATTCCGTCCGCTCAACCAGATCGACCAGAGGGGCATCGGCGATGGGCAGATTGCCGAGCAGTTCGCTGGCTGCCTGAGCCAGTTCCACTCGCGTACGCATCTCGTACTCGTTGGGCTGTGTGTATTTGACCAAAGTGGGAGAGGTGCGAACCTCGCGCGTGAGAAGCTGGGCTGCTTCCGCGGTGAGGCTTCCCTCGGGGGGCAAAGTCGCTCCCTCTTCCGGCCGGTGAATGTACGGGCCAATCCCCGTGCTTTTCAACTCAGATACCTTTGCGGCGGCCAACTCTTCCAGGCCCGCCAGCCTGGCCACAAGATCGGAGGCGGCCTGTGCGTTGACGTTCCAGGCGGAGCCGGTGGCGGCATCGCGCAGCTTGTTGCCCAGATCGCGCACTTCGGCAGCTGGATGAGAGAGCAGGCGCGAAATCTGGGCTTCGAGGGTGCGGGCGCTGACGATCTGGCCGAGCGAGGTATTCGTCGCCAGGGGGAGCAGGTAGCGCGCCACGTCAAAGGCGCGAGCCTTGAGCGTGCGCTCGTAGGCTTCAGGCTTGAGGCTATCGGGCCGAGGCACGCGGCCGCGGAGAACCTCCAGAACGGCTGCGGTGGTGCGCTGGTAGGTGGCAAAGAGGCTTTCGATGGTTTCGGTGTAGAGCTGGGCCGAGGCGGTATCGGCTCCGAAATCGGGAAGATACCAGCCGGACTTGAGGAAGTTCTGGTAGCGGGTGGAGCGCTCCTGGCCGTCCCACCGCTGCTCGTCGACCAGGACGATAGCGGCCAGCAGG
>JAJZNH010000110.1 GCA_021811745.1 Acidobacteriota bacterium | reverse complement strand
GGTAGTGATTGACCGCAACTACCGTTATCTCCTTGCGAATCGAGCGTATCTTGAATATCGCGGCGCGCCCGCAGATCAGGTTGTGGGCCATTTGGTTCCTGCAGTGATAGGGCAGGAGACCTTCGAGCGGGTTGTCAAGCCCTGGATTGATGAGGCTTTCAAGGGAAGGCATATTGAATACCGGACGAAACATGTGTTTCCGCGATCCGGTGAAAGAGACCTGACCGTCTCATACGCTCCGATTGAGGATGAGAGCGGCGTGCGTGCGGTTGCCTGCATCCTGCGCGATGTTACAGAGCTGACGCGGATGGAACTCACAGCGATGAGCTGGCAGAAACGGATGGAACTGGCGCAACAAGCCGGCCTTCGCATTGGTCTTTGGGATTGGGATCTTCAAACAAATGCTGTTGTCTGTTCGGAGGAGACGTACCGGCAGTGGGGCCTTACGCGTGAGGCGTTTTCCGGCCGCCTGAATGAAGTGGTTGCCCGTATCCATCCTGATGACCGTGATGCGGTTGAAGCAGCTATCTGCAAAGTTCTCTTCCGCCGGACCGGGAATTATGCGTCTCAGTTCCGCGTCGTGCGTCCTGATAGCTCCATCTGCTGGATTGATGCACAGGCTGTCATTCTGTCTGAACCTTCCCCTCACATGGTGGGCATCAGCGTCGATATCACCAGCTCGAAGACCATTTAGAATCCGCTGCGGGAAAGCGAGGAGCAATATCTCCTTCTTCTGAACGCGCCCACCGCGGGCATTTATAGCCTCCACCTTGAAAGGAAGCGCGGCCGCAGATGCCCCGGCTCCGCTCGGAATGACGCAGGGTTGCGGGGGAAGCGGAGTCGAATGCAGGCGGCTGCGCCCTACTCGAAGAGCCAATCCAGATTGGCTGGCCCATTGCCGGATGCGGCGAAGTTCACATGCGGCGTGACGTGATAGTCCGCGGGGATGAAGCCCAGCACTACATAGTCTCCCTTGCCGAGATCGAGTTCGTTCGCGCCTGCGGGCAGAGGCTTGGCCCATACGGCCATGGCCGGTACTTTGGGGGCGCTGACCGCGTTGAGCAGCAGCAGATTCCATTGCTCCGTTTCAGGATCGAGCACAGAGTTTTCCTTCGATGCATTCGCCTGGTAGCCCAGCAGAATCTGCGCGGGCCGCGCCAGAGTGAAATCGAGTGTTCCGCCTTGGTGCGGCGAAATCCTGATTCCGCGCATTCCCACCAGTTCCGGGGCAACGCCGGAGATCGCCGGGCCCCGGCCCTGGAATAGCTGAGCGCCTTTCTCAACAGTGAATGCTTCGCCCGCGCCGGGCCTGAGCGTGAAGCCCACCTGCGGAAAGGGCTTTGCAGTGCCGATGCTTTGCGCAGCGTTACCGGAGAGCAGCGCGGCTCTCCGCTTGCGAAATGTAGCGAGCTCTTTTTCATACATCGGCAGGCACTGTTGCCAGTTGGGGTAGTTCTTCATTCCCCCGGGGAAGGGAATGCGGCGCTGCGAGGTTTCCATGCCGGTCGCGGTCAGGTAAGCAGGACCAGCCACCTGCGTGAGCTCTTTGAAGCGATTGACGCTTTCGGCAAGGAGCGTGTCGGCTTGCTGCAGGTGCGCCGCTTCGTGGTCGTAGCCGTAGAGCAGAACCTGCTCGGCCGCTTTGGTCTTGGCGTTGTAGAACTGCATGAGCAGCGAGATGGCCCGCATATCGTTGACGACGCGCTCATATTCCGCCTTGTTGCGGGTGACATAAGGCGCTGCAGCTTCGGCGTCTGCGAGCGCCTGGCGCGAGGCCGCAACCGTCTCGTTGCTGACGCCGATCGGCGTTTCACCGTGGTGCGGCTCGTGCTTCACTTCCGCGGCAACGTATTCCGGGAGCCGCTCGCCCGGAGGCGCGTCGCCAGTCCACAACGTGACAGCGGGATTGAAGCGATCAGGATCAATGAGCTGTGGCATGGTCATGCCCAGCGTAAGCGCCTGGCGGTTGCCCTCGGTGATGCCGATGCGCGGCAGCAGGCTTGGCTGGCAAGGGCCTGCCAGCGTGTAGGCACCCAGCAGCTTTTCGCCCGCTTCTTGCGTGCCGTATCTCCGCGCGAACTGCGCAACCCAATACGCGTGCTCCTTTGCGGGATCGCGGAAGGGATTCCATGCGTAACGTCCCCAGGCGGCGAACCAGATCCAGTCGCGATCGGTCTGCATCAGGCGCGGTGTGGCATTGTCGCCGGAGTAGGGCCAATCCCAATAGCGCAGCGGATACAGGTGCAGGCCGCCGATACCGATGCGCTGAAAGTTGATGAGCGTCTGGCGGATAAAATCGGGATCGCCCCAGCGGAACGGCTCCAGGTTGGAGAGCAGATGCACATTGGCGATGGCCACATTGGAGGTCTCAGCGAGCATTTTGAAGCGGTCGCGAACCGGCCCGCGCACGTTGGTCCACGTGAGCGATTCGCCGTTCCACTTGAACATGGTATCGATGTTGGAGTAGAGCGGCAGCGCGGCCTTCATCACCGCGTCAATATCGGTTGCATGCGCGCGAACCACGATGGGCGGTTCCGTGGTGATGCCCAACTCCTTCAAGCCATCCTTCACGCCGGGAATGATGGCCTGCGTGAGCCACTCGGCGCCGTAGCGCGGGGCCAGCGCCTCGCCCAGCGTCATCATCAGGCCGGCGTGCGGATACTCGCGCACGAACTCCGAGATCACGTAGCGCGTATATGCGGTAGCCAATGGATTCGGTGCAGACAGGTGATAGGGCAGGTGATGCGCGCGCGCGAAGGTGTGCGAGAGATGGATGTTGTAAAAGCCCTGCAGGACCCAGATGCCGCGCTTGTCGGCCTCGGCGGTGAGCCACTTGAACATGGCGATGTTCTGGTCGAGCTGCGCGGGGGGCAGCTCCTGCGCCTCAGGATAGCGGGGCAGCTTGAGCAGGCTGGTGAACGGGTGGCCGTTCCACAGATAGAGCGTGTTGTAGCGCTCCTCGGCCATCATGTCGAGATACTTGACCCACTGCGCCTTGTCGTAGAAGAAGGGAAAGTTCTGCGGCGTGTAGGGATAATCGTACTCTGCACCTTCGTAAGTGATCTCCTGCTTTTGCATGCCGATGCACGTGCCGCGCAGCTTCAGCGCGGGGTGCTCCATGTCGTTGATGCCCTCAGGCAGCGCGCCGGCGGCCCGAATGCGGTCGTCCATTTCCAGTTCGCCGTAGAGAACGCCGGAGGGATCACTGCCTGCCACCACCCACGTTTTTCCCACCTGCTTGATCAGGAATGCTTCTTCGGCCTGAGGCCAGAACTCAGGCAGATTGAAGTGCGCGAGTTCTGGCGCCGTGCGCAGTGCCGCCACAATGCGCGCGCCGTGCGGTGCGTCTTTTACGCCAGCCAGAGCCTTGCGCAGTTGCTGCGCTCCCCATAATTCACGCGGCGTTGCGCTTTTCGAAGTGATCACCTTGACCGGAGACGATGCCGCCGCGGCTGAGGCCGCGCCGAACAGCGCAAGCGCCAACATGGCCGTCACGCCGGCAATGCCGCGGCTCATCCATTGAGTGCGCAATTTCATTGTGTTCAACTTAGACCTTCTCAAAGAGCACAGCCTGATACGGTTTGCCGCTCAGGGTAATTTTGCTTTTGCCGCCAAAGGTTCCTGCTACGGGAGAAGCCGTCATCGCCCACGGATCAATCATGGTCGCCTTGAATCGCGCCGTTTCGGGCAGCGGAAACTCATACTCGCCCGCGCAGTGATAGTCGAAATACCAGAGATACAGCTGACCGGGATTTCCCGCATTAAGATAGTACGGATTTTCCGCGGCCATCAGCCCGGTTGTACCAGTGCGTTCGAGCAGCTTGTGCAGGAAAGCGATGCGCGCCGGGCTGGCTCCATGCAGCCTTCCGGCGTCAGACCAGACGGGATTTCCGTCCGTAGACATGTAGCTTTCGCCGTGCGTGGCATACACGCCGTTCACGATGGCGCGCCAGAAGCGGTACGTCATCTCTTGCGGCGAAAGATTCCCCCAGCGGCGCGAGATGTTGCCCTCGTACTGAATCTCGTCGTAGATGATGGGCTTGTTCCACGCAGCACGGCGCGCGGCCGATTTGTCGAAGTCATAGGCTTGCAGACTGGCGTGCGTGCACCACGGTTTGGTGTAGTCATACATCACTCGGCTGTGATGAATCGAACGCAGGCGGCTGCACGGATCGTTCTCCGCGACGATGCGGAAGTAGCGGTCCCAGTCTTTCATCGATTTTGACTTGATGAGGTCATACTCATTGGCAATAGACCACCACACATTCCGGTATGCGGAAAGGCGCGCGACCGCATAGCGCAGGTAGCGGTCGTCCGCCTCTTGTCCCATCGACTTGAAACCCCAGGCATCGTAGGGATGAAAGAGGATGACATCTGCCTCGATGTTGGCCGCCAGCAAATCCTGAATGCGCCGTTCCACTAGCTGAAAATAGGCCGGGTTGAACCGCGCCAGGTCGAAGCGCTCCTTGCCCGCGCCGCCCGTGCTCGCCTCCTCTGCACGCGCGGGCGAGGCGGATGCAAGCTGTTCAAAGGGCATGGCTACCGGCTGGAGTTTGCCGAGCGGTTTGGGCAGCAGGCACATCCGGACCTTGTTGAAGCCGGCAGCCTTCAGGTTCTCCAGCGTTTCCTGGTCAAGCGGCGCGCCGACGAAACCATAGGAATAGCAGGTGGTGCCGAAAGGGAAGTACGGAGTGCCGTCGGCATATTGAAAATGGAATGAGTGCGCTGTGCCGACAGGGCCGAGATTTCCGGTTTGAGCAGGCAAGCACTCGAAGGTTCCCGACAGGCCGGTTAATTCCCGCGCATTACTGGTTGTTTCATAGCTCCAGCGCCCTGCCGTGTCGGGCGAGAATCGCACCCGATATACGCCACTACCGTCATAGAAACCGGTCACATCCACTGTGCGGTGGCCCTGGGTAAAGCGAGCGCCAAATGTCACATCCACAAAGGGATTCCCCGAGGCCGGCCCTGGCGCCTCGACCTCGAAAACAGTCCATTGCTCAACTTGCCGGCTGCCGACCCCGGCGGGTACAGCGGCGCTGCCGGAGGCCACCACCCCGGAGAACACGGTTCCAGTTCCCAGCTTCATCAACTCTCTGCGATCCATCATTTCTCACTGTCACGCGCGAAGGTCTATGCGGATTTATGCCCGAGCCGAGGCCCGGATTCCTGCTCCGGGAACGACTCGCCAGCCCAAAATTGTTCTACACACCCGTTTCTGGAGTGTCAAACCAATGATGCGAAAATGAAAATTATTGCACAAGTAACACACTTCAGCGTATAACGTTCGTTATGGCAGACTTCGGCGTCAAGCGTTTGCCGAGGTTGGGTCTTTCACCAGG
>JAJZNH010000835.1 GCA_021811745.1 Acidobacteriota bacterium | reverse complement strand
TCTGATCGCCCGTGACGCGAGCCAGATCGCGCTGGGCATCCGCGATCTCATCGTTGTCCAGACCGAGTTGGGCCTTGGCAACCTGCAGATCTGCTTGAGCTGGAAAGGCGGCGGCGTTTTGGGCCGGGCCGGGGGAAGGAACCGCCTTTGCAGAGAGCCTGTCAACGAGCGCCTGATCCTGCTTCTGAAGAAGTTGGAGCTGTGCAATTTTCTGCTTCAGGACAAGAGCTTTCCCGGTGAGCGCGCGATGCTGTGCGTCGAGGCTGGCCTGGCGGAGCGCGGCGGCAAAAGCCTGGTCCACCTCGTGATCCGCCAGATGCTCGGTCTGGCGTGCGTACTCGTTTTCTTCCGAGCTGACGGCCAGCGGCGCCAGCGCCTTGGCAGTCTGCCATGTGCGTGTATCGACCAGCGATCCAGGGCCGCGAGTTTTGCGGAGTTGTAGAAGCGCCGTGGCATCGCGCGTCGTCCACGAAAAAATGAGGCAGACGCCGAGCATAGCGAGCAGGATCGGGAGCAGGGTAACCGTTGCCCTGCCATAGCTCTGCGCAGCGCCTGGATGAGGATGGGAGGCCGGAGACTTTGCCATGGGTTCCGCTTCTACGCTCGACGAAGATTACGGCCGTGTGGGCAGCGACGGACCCGCGATTGGCTCCGCAGGGGTCATCCGCACCAGGGCTGGGGAGGATTCGACGCCTCCCATGCCCAATTGTCGCCCATTTCAGCGCAGATGGAATAAGAAGATTTCGGGCCGGTTATAGTGCCCGGCCACATCGAGGTCGAATTTTCCGCGCGTGATTTCATCCAGGTCTAGGTCGGCAGTCAGAACGCACTCGCCCTCAGCCGGACCGGCGAGGATTTCGCCGAAGGGCGAAACAATCAGGCTTCGGCCGTCGATTGTACCGCCGGCTTCGCGCAAGTCCGGTTGCCAATCGGTCTGGGTGAGGAACTGGCAGGGGCTGAGCACAAAGCAACGGCCTTCGTAGGCAATGTGGCGCATGCTCGTCTGCCAGATTTCTCTTGCATCCACGGTCGGAGCGCACCAGAGTTGCACGCCCTGTTGGTAAAGGTGCTGGCGATAGAGGGGCATGTAGTTTTCCCAGCAGATCGCCATGCCGATGCGGCCCAGATCGGTGTCGACCGCCTGCATCGTAGAGGCGTCTCCCATGCCCCAGATCAGCCGTTCGCTGGCGGTGGGCACCAGCTTGCGGTGGAGGGCGGTCAGGCCCTTTTGTGGAGTGATGAGCAGCGAAACGCAGTAGAGGGTGCCGCCGGCGCGCTCAATGGCGCCGAGAACCAGATGCAGATCGAGTTCGCGCGCCAGGCTTGCCAGGACTTCGGTTTCTGCCCCTGGACATTCGATGGCGTTTGCGAAGTAGCGGCGAAAGAGTTCCCGCCCTTCGGCGGTTCGGCTGCCGACTGTGGCGCCGAAGGTCAATCCTTTCGGATAGCCGCCCAAAAGCGCTTCAGGAAAGACAAGCAGTTTCGCCCCGGCCGCTGCGGCCTCGCGGCACTTCGCTTCCACGCGCTTCAGGGTGGCGGCGGTATCGAAGAGGATGCTTCCCATCTGGGCAACAGCGGCGCGGATCATGACCTGATGCTACATTCTGCCGAGGAAGGGGCGTGCTCGAGGATGAGCTCAAGGATGTTGCGCTTTCAGAACCGGCAGATGCAGAATAGGGCCGATGCGAAAACACGCTCTGCGGGCGGCGATTGCGATTTCAGTTCTGGGCCTGAGCCTGAGCGCGCGGTCGTCGACGCAGGAGCACGATCGCCCGGCAGCACCGCCGGCTTCTGCGAATGCCCCTCCGCCCGAGGCGCGGATTGATATCAATCACGCCGGGGAAAACGAACTGATGAAGGTGCCTGGAATGACGCGCTCGTGGGCGGGACGCATCCTGCGCTACCGGCCCTACCGGAGCAAGCAAGATCTGCTCGACCGCGGCGTGGTGACGAGCGCGGTCTACGACCGGATCAAGGATTTTGTGATTGCGCACCGGGAGCAGCGGTAGCCATCCTGTTGGGTTGCGTGACCAAGGGCAGCCGGTCCCGTGAGCTTCTCGACAGCAGGTCAGGGGCCTCGTCGTCGGCTCGGCATGGAAACTTCCAGGCGCTACCGTGCGTGCTGGAACAGCTTCCGCAACTGCTTCTGGGCCGGTTTCTCAACGAAGTGCAGCGCCATCAGCGCCATTGCGACCATCAGCGCGTAGCTGATCCAGGGATCGTACTGGGCGAGGTTCAGGCGATCGAGGATGTGCGACTTGTGGAGCAGATTCCACATGTTGAAGTGGAGCAGGTACATGCAGTAGCTGGCCTCGCCCACAAACACGAGCGGAGCGCAGCCAAAGATCCAGGAGAGCCGGTTTTCGCCGGCCAGGCCCAGGATAAGGCAGCCGAAGATGGGCATCAAAAGGCCATCGTGGACAACGGGGAAGGGCAGCAGGTAGGCGTGGCTGAGCGCGGCATAAAGCGCGCCCATGCCGAACAACCCCAGCGCAAGACGCACTCGGCTGGCGCGGCCAATGATCTCGTCAAGACCGGCCAGCAGCACGCCGAAGATGAAGCTGGCCAGGTGCGGCAGGGGGGTGAATTTCAGCGCCTGCAGCCAGGGTCCCCAACTCCAGCGGTCGACATGGGCCAAACCGTCTGGATTGAATGCCAAGTAGAGTGTGCCGGGAATCAGGCCCAGCAACCATACCCCCGCCAGCTTCATCAGTTGCGTCCGCGCCCGTTTCGGTCGCTGCCAGCGGGCCATCCACGGGAAGAGGAAATAGAAGAACGACTCCGCCGACATGGTCCAGGCGGGGGTGTTGAGAAAGGTTGCGATCTGCGGGATCCACCCTTGAAGCAAGAGCGGAGTGAGCGCCATGCCCGTCCAAAACATGCCGTGCGTGTGTGCGCTGCGCTCGGCCGGCACCATCTCCCAGGCAATAAGCAGGCTGAGAAGGTAAATGGGATAGAGGCGGGTGAAGCGCGCCTGCCAAAAGCGCATCCTGTCGAGTTTGCCGGTCCGAGCCCTTTCGGCATAGTTGTAGGCCAGCACAAAGCCCGAAAGCAGGATGAAAAAGCTGACCGAGGCGTAACCGGCGTTGACCACCGGCGCCAAGAAACCGAACCAATTGGGATTAGAAAAGTGGAAGAAGACGATGTTCAGAGCGGCGAAGCAGCGCAGCCCGGTGAGTGCATTCAAGCGCGCAGGCTTGTAGACCCCTGCGGACGGCGGCGCGCCCGTGGTGATTGCCTGCGTGCGATCACCCAGGACAGGGACCGGCACCGTGGCTGAAATCGGGCTACTGATCACGTGGGTGGTACAGTTCCTTCGAAAAACTTGGTCCAGCCAGCATGCATTACCCTGGGAAAAGTCGGTCCGGCTCCGCACCGCTTCTGGTCCCGGGCAAAAACCTTCATCCTATTGGACGCGATTTTCCCCTTCCGATGGCATGCCGGCCGGCAAAATCTGCGCGGCGAACCAAACATTTCCGCAGTTGGGCCTTTTTTACGCCGTGACCAGCGATCCAACCCGTTCGCCAAGCACGACACGCTTGATGTTGCCGGGCTGATTCATATTAAAGACGATCAGGGGAAGGCTGTTGTCCTTGCACATGCTTACCGCGGTCAGGTCCATAACCTTCAGGCCCTGGCGGAGGATGTCCATGTAGGTGATTTCGTCGTACTTGACGGCGTCCTTCACCAGCACCGGGTCGGCATTGTAAATGCCCTCCACCTTGGTAGCTTTCAGCAGTACGTCGGCCCTGATCTCCATGGCGCGCAGGCTGGCGGCGGTGTCGGTGGAGAAGAAGGGATTGCCGGTGCCGGCGGCAAAGACGACGACCCGGCCTTTCTCAAGATGGCGGACGGCGCGGCGGCGGATGTAGGGCTCGGCCAACTGGTTCATGAACACGGCGCTCATCACCCGGCATTGCACGTCGCGCTTTTCGAGCGCATCCTGAATGGCAATGGCGTTGATGACCGTCGAGAGCATGCCCATGTTGTCGGCGCTCACGCGGTCCATTTCGCGGGCCTGGCTGGCGACTCCGCGAAAAAAGTTTCCGCCCCCGACGACAATCCCCACTTCGACGCCGAGGGCGTTGATTTCTGCAATTTCCGCGGTGATTTCAGCGACGCGATCGGCGTCGAGGCCGAAACCTCGCTCGCCAGCCAAGGCTTCGCCAGAGAGCTTGAGAACGATCCGCTTATACATTCCGTTTCGAGTATCGCACACTGGCCGAAGGGGGCTCGTATTCGGAAGCGCACACCGCGACGAGCCTAGCGGCGGTGCAGCCGGCGAAGGGAACGCCCCGGCCGTATGTTTCCGCTGAGGCGGCGCTTCGCGGGCAGGCAAAAGCAACCCCGGCCCGCAGGCCGGGGTTGCCGTTCCCGAATTTGCCTCTCAGGCGCGAACCTTCCCGGTCTCGCGGTCGAGTTCCTTGAGGCGGGCGGCCTTGCCGCGCAACCCGCGAATATAGAATAACTTGGCTCGGCGAACCCTGTAACTGCGCACCTTGTCGATCTTCTCGATGACCTTGGAGTTGAAGGGGAAGATACGCTCCACGCCCTGCCCGAAGCTCATCTTGCGGACGGTAAAGGTGCCCTGCGGACCGCGGTTGATGGCGATCACGAGGCCCTCAAATGCCTGCAGACGCTCCTTATCGCCTTCCTTAATCTTTACCTGGACACGGATTTGGTCACCGGGGACGAAGTCCGGCAGGTCGGTGCGCTTGAGCTTGTCTGCCAGGCGCTGCATCACTGGATGGATGGACATAGTGTTTTCCTGCGAATGAACTCAGAACCTCAAGTTTATCAGAGAACCAGCCCTGGGAGCGAATCGGTAGGCCTGCGGCGAAAGGGGCGAGCCGTCAATCCGGGTTCGTCGTCGGGTTACAAAACCTCGATGTTGGGAATCTGAAGGTTTCGCGCCGGCCTCTTTCCGCATCTAAGGCTGTGAATGATGTTCGAGCCCAGCTCGTCGAGTCACGCCCCGCTGGTGCGGCTGCTTCGGTCTACGCTCGATCGGCTGGAACGAGCCGAAGGATTGCGGCACGACGACCCAGCCTTGGTCGAAATCAAAAGCTCGATTTTGCGCGCCATTGCCGAACTGGAGATCAATCGGGATTCCGCGGCGCGGGCCGCCTAAGGCGGTTCTCCAATTTCTATCGAGTCACCAGAATCCTGCAGGGTGGCGTTTTCTTGAGGAAAACGCCACTTGATCGCCTCGCCCTCGCTCGACACCAATTGGAGAACCGCTTTAGAGCCTGTTCACGATCTTCTCAGTAGGAGCCCGAGGAAGGCCAAGTGGATCATTTGCAAGCTGGTATTGAGTTTGCGTTCACAGTTCTTCCATAACCGGCGGCACTTTTCCAGCCATGCGAAGGAT
>JAJZNH010000939.1 GCA_021811745.1 Acidobacteriota bacterium | reverse complement strand
CTCAAATTGATCTCTGCCGCTACACGCATACCGGTCACCTCTACTGTATGAGATGACCCTGCTTTATAAATGATTCTATTTGTGGCGGACTACACTAGCGAAAGACACCGTCGATCTCGGCGCGGGTGGGCATGGAGGGAGCGGTGCCGGGCCGGGTGATGGAGATGCCGGCGGTGACGCAGCCAAAGCGTGCGGCCTCGACCAGGTCCATGCCTTCGGAGAGCGCGACCGCAAAGCCCCCGTTGAAAGCGTCGCCAGCGCCGGTGGTTTCAACCGCTTTGCCGGCGTTGACAGCGGGCACGTGGGCCCTGAAACAGGCATTTTTGACAAACGCGCCCTGCGCACCCAGCGTGATGACGGCGTTCCGCACGCCGTGAGCGAGGAAGACGTCAGCGGCCTTCTCAGCGTCGCCGGGGCCAGTTACCGTGATGCCGGTGAGCGCAGCAGTCTCGGTCTCATTGGGCGTGATGTAGTCGATGTGCGGGTAGATCGCGCTGGGCAGAGGCGCGGCGGGTGCGGGATTGAGGATGGTGGGTACGCCCAGCGAATGAGCCAGCACGAGCCCGTGCTCGACGGCGGCGAGCGGCAGCTCAAGCTGCGCGACGAAGACACTGGAGGTGGCGATCAGCTCACGGGCCTGGTCCACCTCTGTCGTGGTCACTTCAAAACAGGCGCCGGGGACGACGATGATAGCGTTCTCGCCGTTTCCAGCATCGACGATGATGGCGGCGGCGCCGGTGGCGCTTTCGGTGCGAAAGAGAAAGCGGGTGTCAATGCCTTCTGTTTCATAGAGGGCTCGCGCCATGTCGCCGAACGGGTCCGGCCCCAGCTTGGAGATAAAGCTCACCTTGCCGCCGGCGCGGGCGGCGGCTACGGCCTGATTGGAGCCTTTGCCTCCTGGGCCGAGTTTGAATGACCGTCCCATCAGCGTTTCGCCCCAGGCGGGAATGCGGCCGGTGCGAAACGTCACATCTGCTACAAAACTTCCCATGACTGTGACCCAATTTTTCTCTGCCATAACTGCTTGATCCTATAACCTCATCCGTTGCGCCGGAACAACAGGATTTAGCTGGCCCTATACGCAAGCGCAATGAGCGCAAGTGCACACAAGTAGGAGAGAAACATCGCGGCCAGATAGAGCCAGGACTTGGGCTTGGCGTTTCGAAACTCCTGAAAGGCCAGCACGCCCCAGAGGGTGGCGATCATCGGCGATGCCTGGCCAATCGCATACGAGATGGGCAGTCCGACAAAGCGAGCTGCAACAAAGTTGAGCACCGTGCCCGTGCCCCAGATAGCGCCACCCAGCAGGCCGAGCGCGTGGTAGCTGACGGGCGCAGCGATGTATCCAGAGATGGAAACAGGCGTGCCAGCCAGCGGCTTGCGCATCAGGATGGGATTAAAGACGAAGCAGCAGAGGAAGGCGCCGAGCGTCATGAAGACGGCCGCGGTGTAAGGGCTCAGCGCGCCCGGAGAGACCAAAAGCGACGCATCGGGATGGTTGCCCTGCATGGCCTCGGTGATCAGGGGGGCGAAGATGCCCATGAGGAGCCCGGAGACAATACAGACCGTGGTTCCCTTGCGCGAGGTGACCACTCCGCCCTTGCCGCGCGCGGCGTAGGCCATGCCGATGAAGATGACGGCGACCAAGGCCATGAAGACGCCGCCAGCCAGCAGCGCGGCGTTACCTTGGGGATGAATGAGATAGCTGAGGACGGTGCCTTCCACTAGAGCGATGCCGATCGAGAGCGGGAAGGCGATGGCCAGACCCACCATGTCGATGCCGGCCACAAGCAGAACGTTGGCGATGTTGAAGATGAAACCGCTGAGGGCGGCGTAGAAGAGCAGGAGAGCGTCGGCCTGGCGCAGATTGGGGAAGAAGCTGAAGAGACCGCCGCCGGCGCTGCCCAGCGTGAAGGCGAAGGCGAGCGAGATGAGAAAGATGCCGGCTCCATAGTCCCAGTAGTAGAGCTCAAAGCGATAATTTCGCGTCAGTTTGAAGGTATTGGCGAACGATCCCCAGCAGACGGTACAGAGAATGGTCTTCGGCAGCGCGGCAGCGAACGATGCGGGGACGAACATGGCTTCTTCCTCAAAGGCAATTTCGCAGTCGTCGTCTCCTCGATCGACGCGCCAAGCAACGGCCGCAAGTGTGCCTGAACAAAGTGCCTCGCAAGGTTAACGGACGTAGAACGCTGTGTCAATGTGGCGTCTACGCATGGTCATGGCCTGGCCGCGGATCATGCGGCGAGCAAGACGGATTTTGATGGTGCGGGCTTTGGGCGGTCGGCTCGAACGATGATTGGTCTTGCGAGTTCAGCGGCCCGCTTTGGGCGGCATGGGGGTTTGACCGGACGTGGCTGTGGAAGATGGAATGGCAGGGAAGTTCTGGCCGCCCAGACGAGGGGCGTCGGGAGCCGCGGCCGCGCGCGAGTTGCGCAGATCCCGCAGGATCTCGTCCTTGTCGCGTGCGTACTGGCCGGCCAGCCGGGTCAAAGCGTAGGTAATGATATCGCTATGATGCAGGTCCGGCACGGAGGGATCGCGGCGCATATTCAGCCACAGCCGATGCACAAGCTGCACGTCGTCCGGACTCAGGGCGGGCGCGTGCGGCCCAATATAAAAGACCTTCACGTCGCCACTGTGGCTAACCACATAAAAGTTGAACTGGCGCTTGGGCTCCGGCAGGGCTTCCCAGGCCTGACCCAGGTGGAAGGCTTGGTCCTCCGCCGGCATGGAATTCGAGCTTCCGGAGATTACAGAGTCCACTTCCAGGGAGTTCGCACCCCGCGCCAGCGCAGCAAAAACATCGCCCGCGGGGATGAGCAGCAACGAGACTTTCTTGCCGAAGCTCTCGGCGACGGAGATGGCTTTGGTGAAGACCATCTGCTCATGTTCGCTGAAGCTTTGTTGGTCGGCGCTGAGAAACTCCGGTCCGCCGGCACCCATCAGCCGCACGCTGAGCACCACTACATCCTGCTCCTCGGTTCGGGTGCGTGCCAGGGTCCAGCGCAAGGCTTCAAGATTGGCCGCGTCGCGCATGGTGACGATGATTCCGCCGGGCCGGATGGCCGCCGACTCGCGGCTGATGGTGTCCTGATGCTCGAGCTGGAAGAAATCCTTCATCTGTGTTGCCGCCAGAGCGTGGCGACGCAGGTTCTGGCGCTCGGAGATAGCGAAGACGATGAAGAATCCCACCGTAAAGGCCACACCGCTGATGGTGGCGATGGATTTAGTAAACAGGTTCACCGTGGCCGTGGCGAACAGCACCATGAAGACCGAGAGTAGGCCGATGGGAATTTCGACGTTTCCAATGCGCAGATTCGGCGGAACCTTCCAGCCGCGCTCGCCTTTGTACTTCCAGCGCAGCACCAGGATGGCCAGGTTATTGAAGGTGAACGACCAGATGACGCCGAAAGCATAGGCCTCGCCCAACATCACGACGTTGCCCCGGCTGGCGATGATGGTGAGCATCTGGAGGATGAAGACAAGGTTGACGATGCGGTGGCTGGTTCCGTATTTGTGATGAGGCTTTCGGAACCAGTCGGTAAGAACGCCGTCCTCGGCCACGCGCATCAGCACTCCGCCCGCGCCGATGATCGAGGCGTTGATGGCGCCGGAGAGAATCAAGAAGCCCACAAAGACGACGAAGATACGGAAGACAATGCGCAGAACCATGGGGCCGGCCATATACATGGCCAAACCGGCAATGAGATTGTTCTCGTAGATATGGGTGCGCTGATAGGTGGGGATGAGCATGGACGCCAGCAGTGTGGCGCCGCCCGTAAACAACGTGCTGTAAATGGCGATAATGATCGCCGCGCGCTTCAGGTTTTTGAGTTTAGGGTGCTGGATCTCGCGATTGACCTGAGCCAGCGTCTCTTCGCCGCTCATCGCCAGGATGGAGTGGCCGAAGGCCATCAGGATTCCAAAGAGCCCGAAGATGGGCAGCGCCCTTCCATGCAGAAAGCCGAGAGCGTCGCGGCTGAATTTTAGATGAGAGGGTATGGGCGAGGGTGGAAGGTGCACGCCGCGGACAAAGACGGAATACGAACCCCAGACGAAGAGAAGGATCACCATCAGCGTCGTGATCTGCATGACGCGCAGAGCCTTGTCGCTGGATTCTTCAATCCCCTTGATGTTTTGCCACCAATAATAGATCGTGACCGCGGCGGCGAAGACCGCCGACGTGGAGTCCATGTTGAACTGGACCGCATGATGATGCGCGGTGAGCAGTATCGGGGGAAGCAATTGATGGCGGTTCGCGGTTTCCAGCAACTCGTTCATCAATCCGGTGATGTATTGCCCGGCGGAGACGCCCGAGATGGGGCCCGTAAGAATGTAGTCGAACATCAGGGCGGAGACACTGATTTTGGCAAAGGTCCCGCCCATGGCCTCCTTTACAACCCGGTATACCCCGCCGCGCGTGAACATCGAACAGCTTTCGACGTAGACCGCGCGCACCGCGAAGCTGAAGAGCATGATGCCCAGGATGAACCAGGGCGCAGATGCGCCGATGGCTTGTTCGGCTATGCCGCCGGCATAAAAGGCCGAGGACCCCAGATCGTTGAGAACAATGGCGGCTGCACGCCAAAAGGAGATGAATGTGAGCATCACGGAGGATGCCACAATGAGACGAACGCGGTTAGACGGTTGGGCTACGGTCGTTCGTGTTGAGGCCATCGCGTGAAAGGCCGGCGCGCAGGCCGGTATGCTGGATTTAAGGAAAGCGTAACCACCGCCGCCCTCCGGTGAGTCTATTGCTGAATCAACCCGCTGTCAATGCTTAAAAAAACGAGGGTTGAGATCAACAAAACTCCACTTTCCATGGCCCCGGTGATTGCTCGTGAAACGCGGTGCGTGGGCCGTGGAGGCGAGCCGGCTAATCCTTCCTGAAAAGTTCACCCCAATCCTCAACAAAACTGATG
Organism: Acidobacteriota bacterium; assembly: GCA_021811745.1. The sequence goes on along the minus strand of JAJZNH010000939.1, from coordinate 452 downwards.
AGGACCACGATGGCCGACCCTGCCAAGCCGGCAAAGAACAGGATCTCGAGCAGCCGCATGCAGAAGATAGCCACTAACATACTGTTGATTGTAGCCTGACGTGAACGCCAATTATAGAGAGGTGTCTTGCACGCCGTCCGGCGGGCAGGACCTATGATGCTGTACACTCGGCCCTGTATGCACCGCGAATCTCGGACCGGATCCTGGAGATTGTGGGCGGCAGCAGCGCTTTCAGCGGGACTTCTTGAATTGCCGTTTCCCCTTGCCGGCCCCTTGCCGGCCTGGCGCACGGTCTTCGCGTGGTTCGGGCTGGTTCCGTTGTTGTACGCGGTTTTATCCGCGGCGGTTGCCGGCCAGCGCCATGCTCTACGCCGGTCCTTTCTGCTTGCCTATTTGAGCGGCTTTCTCTGGTACATGGGCAACTGCTACTGGGTGCGCAATACGATGATGCG
>JAJZNH010000294.1 GCA_021811745.1 Acidobacteriota bacterium | reverse complement strand
TCTGCAAGTATCGCTCATTGCGGCCGAAAGGAAGATTGTAAACCTGATTCACTACCAAGACGTGCTTGTAGTCGTCAGATTGCGGCCCCCAATTACAGGCAATGCAATAGTCGTTCTGATAGTTGTGACCTTGCCCCCGGAAAACGTCTCTCATAGCGAGCTGTTGTAATCGTGAGGAGGAGGCAGTGATGGAGAAGGCGATACGGCGTGGTTAGACATTGGAGTACAAGCAGGAGGCGGTACGGCTGGTGGCCTCAGGACAGAAGGTGTCTGCGGCGGCGAAGGCTCTGGGCATCGTGGAACAGACGTTGGCGAACTGGGTCAAGGCGGACAAGGCTGGCCAGTTGCGCGGCTTGTCGAGCGAGCAGCTCAGCGCGGAGCGGATGGAAAATATCCGTCTCAGGGCGGAGCTGGCGCGGGTGACGATGGAGCGCGACATCTTGGGAAAAACCACGGCGTACTTCGCGAAGGTGCAGCGATGAAGTACGCCTGGATTGAGCGGAACAAGCTGCAGTGGCCGGTGTGCGTACAGTGCCGTGTGTTGGAGGTGAGCGCGTCGGGATATCGCCAGCATGTTGCGCGGCGGAAGAAGATCCTGACGCGTCGTCAACTGTCGGAGACGGCGTTGCTGGTCGAGATCCGCGCGGTGTACGCCGAAGCGCGCGGGGCCTATGGATGGCCGCGCGTGTGGCGGCAGCTAAGAAAGAACGGTGTCCGGGTGGGCAAGTTTCGGGTGCAGCGCATGATGCAGCGGGAAGCAATCCGGGCGCGTGGCAAGCGGCGTTTTCGCGTCGTCACCCCCGACAGCAATCATGTTCTACCGATCGCACCGAACCTGCTTGCGCGCAACTTCACCGTGGCCGCGCCGAACACTGTCTGGGTCGGCGACATGACATACAGTACGCCCAGCCAGCGTACCTTGATTGAAAGGAGGTTTGCTGCTTGAGCATGTCTGGAATGCAGAGCACGGCGATTTGGCTGTGCCTGCCTTTTCTCTGCTGCGAGAGGAAATGAGCCGAAGCGGCGGTGACTTGCCGACACTGGCAAGGTGACGAAGTCCGCGGGAAACGGGGCTTGCGGCGAAGCGATTACGCCAAGATGAGTCTCCAGGCTGAGCATGGGACGGTTGAGGAACACGAACCTGTTGGAACGCATCCGAGGGTTGAAATGTCACCCCTGCCTACATCGCTTAACAGGCAGGACACGGATTGTAGCCGAACATAAAGCGTGGGTTTGGCGACACGAATGATGACTGGAAATGTAGGCCGGTCACCATGGAACCACGGGGAGCGCGTAGCTAGACTGTGGTGTCCGCGACGACTTGCGGCAAGCAAGGATAAAGACTGCGACAGGCAACCTCGCCCATGTGTTGAGTCCAGCATGTGAACTGGGGAAATCGCGCTACGCTGATGTCGCTTTTGCTATGAGCAACACTTGAACAGAGAGCCGGATGCGCTGAGAGGTGCATGTCCGGTTCGGGGAGGAGAGACGGGGAAATAGCCCGACTACGCCCTGTCTCTTACTCCACTCCCGACCGATGAAGGGTGGTTGTACCTGGCCGTGGTGCTGGACCTGTTCAGCCGCCGCATCGTCCGCTGGTCGAAGGGCGAGGCGATCACGGCGGAGCTGGCCTGCAGCGCGCTCGACATGGCCTGGCACAGCCGCAGACCCGCGCCGGGCCTGATCTTCCACTCGGACCGTGGCAGCCAGTACGCCAGTGGTCGCTACACCGAGCTGCTTGCCGGGCATGGGATCAAGGCTTCCATGAGTAAGAAAGGCAACTGCTGGGACAACGCCTGCTCGGACACCATGTTCGGATCGTTGAAGGTGGAACGGCTGCACGGTGAGCCGTTCAAAAGCCACAGGGAGGAAAAGGATGCGACGCTCGACTGGCTGCTCTCGCACAACAGAACGAGGATGCACTCGACGCTCGGCTACCTCAGCCCTGCTCAGTTCGAGCAACAAGCTCTCGCAGCATAACCGCGAACGGCTCAGCCGCAACGGGACGAAAGTCCAAAACCAGTACGCTTATGAGCGACGCGTTCTGAGGGTAGGCTCATTGTTGTTCCCGCCTTCTTCGAGAACTTTTTGATTTGGCTTGGGTATTCCTTCATGTCTTGCCCCGCTTCTAGAAATCAAACTCTTCAAAACGGCCCGTTCTCACCGGCTTTGCTGCCTCAGTCCAAGAGGATCTCTTGCACGCTCCATCTCCTGGCCAGAAAGAATGGGCATCACGAAGGCTCATGGATCCTGGGTGCCCCTGACAAGGTGTTTTCACCGTGCAGATCGCAAGGTTTCTCGAAAGAGTCGCGTAACATCTCGTATTTCCATTGGCTTACGCTGCTTCGTCCCGACTGTTGTCAAACATCCTTCCACCGTGTAAGGGAACCTCGCAGATCCATCTCGAGCGGCTTCTTTGTCGTTCTATGATTTCCGGATCTGTGAAGCCGGATTGTGAGAGATGACTTCTGCCGACGGATCCATGACGCGTCCCCGGCCAGGCGAAGCTCAACGCGTCTTTGCCGGGAGCTATCATGAGGCACTCCCGGATGCGTCCCATGCAGCGAATTCGGGCAACAGCGTGACGATCACGGCGGCCTTGTCGGAAGCTTTCTTATCATTCCCAACGGAATCAATAAGATAACTTCCCTATGGCGACGTGCTCCCAGCCCACATGGATGGCAGGGGTTCGACGTTTAAAGGGTGTAGTACACTTGGGAGCGTCTTAGGCTGGAGTCCTGCGGAAAGCTCTCCTATCGATTCGATTAGGGATTTGGCCGCAGCGGAACTCTCACATCGCCTAGATCGCGCGAGAGATGGGAAGGGGTTGGGTCACCGTGAAGGCTCATGCAGGTGACGCGAAGAAGGAAGATCTGCTCTCTTCTGCTTCGGAATCGATGTTCCGCAGCGAGGAGTGGAAGCTCACGCTACGCATCACAGCGACGCCACCTTTTCAGCGATCTGCGTTTCTCACCAATTTTCTACTCTATATATGTAGCCGCAAACTCTCGCACCGCGAGGAGGAGATCTCTGAGCACCAGATCGGCGTTCAGGCCCTGGGCCGCCCGGCTGCCTACAATCCGGGTGAAGACAATATCGTCCGCAACTATGCCCGGATGCTTCGCCAGCAGCTAGAGGAGTACTTCGCGCACGAGGGACGAAATGAGCCTCTGCGGATTGTGATTCCCCGCGGCCGCTATGTTCCCCTCTTCGAGCCGAATACCCGACCCGAGGCTGCGGAAGCTCAGCCAGATGCGAAAGATCCTGCCGGCGTACCCCCGACATCGGCCGTTTCGAAAAGCACCGCTCGCTTGCGCTGGAGCCTTCTAATCGCGCTTGCCGTCGTTGCCGTCGCCCTCATGAGTTGGAGGTACCGGCACGCCAAAAGTCTACCGGTCGAGCCAAGCCTGTACGCCGCCTTCTGGGAGGAGTTGGCCTGCCCCGGGCGAACCACGTATATCGTGACTGCGGACAGCGGGTTTGGCCTTTTGCAGGACATCACTCGCCGCCAGATTCCATTGCAGGAATACGTCAACGGAGACTTCGATAAGTGGTTCGCCGACTTCGATGCGACGATGCGGCATTTCGGTTCCAGCGTCGATGCCGATCGCCTGGCCGGGTACACCAGCGTCGCGGATCTCAATACCGTCGTGGCGCTCATGCGCCTTCCGGGGCTTTCCAGGGGGAACGTGATTGTCAGGAATGCCCATGACATCCACATGGGAGACATCCAGACCGCCAACCTGATTCTCTTCGGAGGCCCGCTTGCCAATCCGTGGGCCAGCTTATTTCAGCCGGATTCCGACTTCAGCTTCGAATTCGCCCCGGAATCGGACCAACGGTCCATCCTTAACTGGCATCCTCACCCAGGCGAGCAGGCCGTTTACCAGAACGCAGGGGGGATCGGTCCACAATGGACCTACGTCATCTTGTCATTCTTGCCCAATCTCGATGGAACGGGTCACGCTCTCTTGATTCAGGGATTGAATATCTCCGGCACGCAAGCCGGAGCTGATTTTATTCTGAATCCGTCCGCCATGACGCCGATTCTCCAGCGAGCCCGCCTGCCGGACGGAACCATAGGAAGATTCCAGTTGATCCTACGAACCGAGTCGATCGGCGTCAGCGCTCCCAACGCCATCCCTGTGGTGGAGCATTTCAGCTCCGCCAAGTGACCATAGCTGCCTTGGCCGAGGCCTGGAATGACGGCAGCCTGCCGGCTGCCAAACGCTTCAAGCGGTTCCTGAGCGGAAGCTTTCAGACGATCCTTTGCGATAAGATTGCGACCCGTGCGGCGCGGAAGGCGCGTTCGGGATCCAGCCAGCCAACGATGACCCAGAAGCATCGCGGTTGATTCCTTGAAGTCCGGTGTAAAGCTCACCGCTCAGAATGGAGCGCGGCATCTCTATCTTGCTGACCTCGCAAACCTTATCGCGCGCCACGAACTTTTCAACGTCTTTGCACGGTGATATCACCTTGTCAGGCGCGTCCCTTCCTGATCAATCTCGGTATAGTCCTGTAGCAGGTGCAATTGAGGCCCAGAGCAAACTACACAAGAGCATTGGCGCTGCATAACCGCTTTCCCCGTGGAGATTCGAATATCGTGAATCGAAGAGACTTTCTTGCTACTGCTGGCGCGGCAACCCTGTCCGCAATTTCAACGCCTTCTTCGGCTCAGGAGGACACGGAAGCCGCCTCTCCAACCAGGAAGCGTCCCAATGTGCTGCTCATCATGTCCGACCAGCACAAGCGGAGCTGCATGGGGGTCTGCGGGGATGCGGTCGCCAAAACGCCCAACCTGGATCAGCTTGCGCAGCAGAGCGTTCGTTTCACCAACGCCTACTGCAACAATCCAGTATGCGCGCCCTCCCGAGCGTCCATGATGACCGGGCTTTATAGCCACAATCTTCACGACAATATGGAGCGGCCCTACGGCCCTCGGTTCGCCACCATGCCCACTCGCTTTGGGGATGCCGGGTACTTCACGGCGCTCATCGGGAAGATGCACGCAGTCGATGCGCAGCTTCACGGATTCCAGTATCAGTTGGAGTTCAACGACTGGTTTCAGGCGATTGGGCCGGCAGCCCAGCTATATGCAGACGAGTTGGGCGCCCCAAACTCGGGAGCGGGGCAGCCACAGATCAGAAGCCTTTGGCGCCGAGGCGATCCCTGGAAGGGGCATCGCACGCCTGACCACCGCTTGGGATCCGTTGCTGTGGGCCGGCCGTCGATCATGCCGGAGGAGGAGCACTTTGAGGAGTTCGTATCCAGCGAGACCGTCCGGTTCCTCGAAACCTATGCCGAGCAGGACAAACCGTTCTTCCTGATCTCGTCCTTTCTCAAGCCGCACGATCCCTTCATGCCGGCCCAGCCATTTGCG
>JAJZNH010000915.1 GCA_021811745.1 Acidobacteriota bacterium | reverse complement strand
GGATCGAGCTGGGGTCAGCGTTCCGCCAAAAGCTCTTGCGTACATCGGGCGACTTGCGGATAATCGCCTGGGTAAAGTCGACGATCTGATCGAACTGCTCCTTCATTTGCGGGTGCGGACCAGGATTGGCGGATGCCTTTGCCGCGCCCATCGAAGGCTTCAGAGATGAGGAGCTGCCGACAAGCGCTTCGAGAAATGACTGGAGCGTTGGCTCCGAGCCGGGTAGTCCCTGATCGCCCTTGGGCGGGATAAGCTTCAATTTGCCGCCCACGCCGAGGCGCTCATAGAATTTGCGCGCCCGGTTGACTTCGGCTTCGACCTCTTCGAATGGTGGAGTCTTAAGGGTACCGTTGGGACACGCGAAGGGTTGATGCTCTACGTCGGGTTTCGGCGGACCGGATACTTCCGGGCCATTGCTGGCTTCAACGATCAAAGCTCGCGGCGCAATAAGGCTTGCAAGTTCCGCATCTCCAAACTCGCGGACCAGCCCCCACACGTCGCGATAAATGGGCTCCTTCCATGCGGATTCGCGCGGCTGGAAATAGCCGCTGACGCACGTTGCGGTGATGCGAAGATCCAGCGCGGCAGCGTAGAGTGCAAGCAGTCCGCCCTCGCCGTAACCCATGACCCCGACCGGGAGCGGCGGATTCGCACTTTCGCTTTCAAACCAATCGACGGCGGCCAGGATTTTTTGCACTTCAAAGCCGATAATGTGCCTGCCGGTTTCAAAACTCATCCGATAGATCCACTCGCGATGCGGCATGTTGGTCATACCGACTCCGGAGATCCCGGAGTACTTATCGTCGCGGTCAATAATGAGCGGCACAACCACCTGCGCCCCGTTCTCGGCGAGCCGGCGTGCAAACTGTGCCTCGCGGGGTATGCCTGGAGCTATACCGGCGAGCATCTCAGGGGTCCAATCGGCATCGGGGACCGCGACGATGCGCGATGAGGGTTTCTCATCGGGCTCAAGGAGTAGCCCTGTCGCCCATAGTCCATTCGAATCCGCGGTTGCAGAAGCAAACACATGCCAGCGGATAGCGAATATCTCGTATCCAGGTGCTTGCGCGATTTGGCTCTGCCCTGGAAACCTGGTGAGCAGCTCGGGCGCTTGTGGCGCGACCCGCCTGTCAACAGCACCAATGATCCCGCGAAAGCGTTCCCGATTGGGAGCGACGGACTGCTCATAGTGCTGTGGCGAGGAGTAATCGTAACTCCAGAACTGCGCACGATCCCTTGCCTGGCGTTCTGTTTCCTCCAGCAGGAAGCGATGAATGCTTTCGACCATCTGCGCGGCGAGATCGCCTTCGGTAGTCAGCTGGGCCGTGCCGGGGAGACAAGAATCGGCAGCACTGCCGGGTAAAGGCATTGCAGCGTCCCGCTTAGCCATGGCATTTTCCTGCGCTGACGAGAATCCAAGGCAGTTTCCAAGTCCGGCGGCGAGCGTAGCACGTGCAGAGTGGCATAAGAATTCGCGTCTCTTCAATGTTTTTCCTCACTAGAGCGAGTGACGTCCGATCTAGCAGGTGGTGAATGATTCTGGTCCCCAGCGAGCGACGGAGTTATGCTTGCGACCAACCGCCATACTTTTCTGCTGGGCTTTCATGTAAAGCTACTTCAGGTTGTAACTCGGGCCGATTCGATTACTGCCTACGAAGCGATGCGCGATCGTGAAAAGTACGGCGTTCCGGATTTGCTCGAACTAGCGATTCGACAAACATGGAGCGATTGGAGGCGGAGGCGCTCCCAGGCAACAGCCTAAGATGGCAATCAGCCGAAGAAGAGACGGCAATCCACCGCCAATGCCTGGCAATTCGTGCAGAATCTTTGTCATCTGGCCAGTGACGGGTCTGTACCCGGCAATAATGGCTACGTGATATTGTTTGCCTCCTTTCGAAAAACAATGGCTGCCAATTCGTATGGTTCCAGCGACCGGGTTCCAGTGAGTGTCCCCTGCTCAACGGTCGCAACTCCTGTATCGTTCGTTCTGGTCGATGAAACCACGGAATACGTCTTCGTTGTAATTGTGTAATGCACTGCATCGAGCGCAAACGAGAAAGACGATGCTTTGCCGCCCAGCTCTGCGGCCATCACGGCAACCTCGTCGCCTGTATCATAAATCTTGGCGAACCCTCCTGAGGCATACAAGCCGATATCGTCCTGAAATACGCCGTCAACCCAAAACCGCTCTGTGCTTTTCCGGAAGGCAGCCACGCGCTTGATATAAGCAGCAAACTCGGGATAATCGCTCAAGTTCTTACCGTTCTCCAGCCCTCCGGCAACAATTGCCAGTTGCAGGCCGAGAATCAGATACCGATTCGCGATACTTCGGTTTACTTCAACAGCAGACGTATTGATGACCCAGGGAAGTGTATACCTCAACACCTCGGGATTCGGAGGAACTCGCCACACCCATCCTGAATCCAGATACTGGCTGGAAAGTACTTCCCAACCTTCTCCGATCAACACGGCGTCAGGGTTATCGGCTTTTATGCCTGCTTTGAGCTCCTCGACAAAGCTCAATGTGGCCATTGAGGGCGCACTAACGCCTTCGTGATGGTGGCGCGCACTGAAGCAAAGGTTCCCCTCGACCACCTGGTCATAAAACATCATTGAGTAACCAGCCTCTTTCAGAACTCCCCGCACATTGCGCTTCGCAAACTGACGATATCCTTCCACCGCGCTGCACATAACATAGTCGAGGTGCGAGTCAGTCCATTGGTCTGCGCCGTAATGCTGATGATTCCAGGATTCCCAGATCGGATCGCCTGACTCCCGACGGATTACCCAGTCTTGAGCCATCTTTTGTAACTCAGGCGTCAACGTATCCTTGTTCCACAATCGTTGCGAAAAGATGATGCCGGCGCTCACGCCGAGGGCGCGGGCTCTCTGGTTCGCGGCTTGGAGCCGCTCGGGCCCGCCCCACTGCGCTGTAAACTGCCCCAGCCGTGGAGGGTCCACAGAGAGGTCATCCGGATCCATGACTTTCGGGTAATAATCGCCAAAGTTCCACATCACGAGGTGATGCAGATCGTATTTGCGAATGTCCTCGGCCAACTCCGCGAGCTGCATGAAGTCGCGCTTGGTGAAGAAGCTGTTGAACGATGCAAAGGACTTGCGGAAATCTGCCTGCGTCTGCGGTCTGTGGTACCATCCGTCCAAACTGGCGCGATACTTATCTGCCGCGGCGTGCCAGTCGCCTCCATGCAGGCTCAGGACCAATTCTGGCGAGCGCCATGTCTTTCCCGCGCCGATATAGCATGGGAATGCCCATGCAAACGCGAGAATGGGACGCCCCGCTGGTCCATAATCCTGAACCATGAGCATGTGGTGAATGCCGGTGCGAGCCAGGCTGGCAAGATAGAGGCCCTCTTGTTTGCCCCCATAATTCATCCAGGGCATCGACAGGCTATAACCGTCTGGCCATGTTGGAACACCCAAAAGGTACGGAAACTCTTCCCAATTCGCTGCCTGGTAGGAATACTCGCGCAAGGCCGTGCCGGGATAGATCATATTAGGAGCGACGAATGTATCTGTTGTGAGGCTCTCGATCTCCTGCAAGCCGGAAATCCAGGGGAAGAAGGCTTCCTTCACCAGAAGCGATGAATGATTATCAATCTGCAGTTGAAGGGTGGCTTCGTCCGCGTGGTCCTCCAAACGAATCGTGAAGGTAGCTTCGATCGGAAAGGTGCCAGCCTCGGATTCGAGGGCTGGGTAGTGTGCCGTAAGCGATTCGCTATTCTGATCACGCGCACGCGTAATTGTGCAGCTTCTCTGGCGCCATGAATCAAAGGCATTTCCGGAGTAATCGGCATTGAGGCCCGTGATGCGGCCTGGAAAAGGAACATTCAGCCGGAATGCCTTGGCGTATTCGCCGGCGCGGAGGTATTCGTGACCGCTATGTTTGTTGAGGAGACCGATGATGTCGCCGGTTGCCGGTGCAAGCTCGATGCGCACAAACGTGTTTTCGAGAACGGCCGCCCTCTCCCGAGTGCCGCTCTCTACAACCTTATCGCTGCTCTCTTCCTGCTCGCGTGCCATCCTTGGAACAGCCCCTGCGGCAAGAAGTGAGGCGCCGCTGAATGCAGATTTTGCGATGAATTCGCGACGTGTGAAGTTCGATGCGACTGCGTGATCGCTGCTCTCTCCAGGCGGTTCTGAAAGCAAACTTGAGCTGCTGAACGCCTGACTCTTTGTCTCATCGTCTGCCATAGACACCTTTGTCCTGATAAAGTCTGAAGCCACAGTCGGCTCCGTGGTAGATGCGCAGTTTAATCGGGTCATCCAGCTTTTGATCTACGTAGTCTATCTCCGGGCCACGAGGAACAATCGGCATGGCACGAATCAAGAGCGGTAACTCGAATCGAACGTTGCTTCTCGATTTTGGACCGATACGAGGTAAAAACTTGCCAAGAAGCCCTTCCGATAAATTCAATCGATCGAGAGTTCCGCTTCCAGAAATATCCATGCCTCATAAGATCGCGATAGGGTTGAACAGCGAGCCGGTTCCGCCGGGTAGACGCAAGGGAGCCGCTACAACCATGAATTCCCACCTCTTTTCCTCTTCGCAAACTTTGATCAATTCTTCAAATTGCAAACTGTCGGCACAAGCCATCCCCATGGCAGCGATTTGCAGCGCATGGATCGGATACGGAATTCGCTCCACGTTGCTGGGGACTGTTTCGCCGTCGCCTTCAGGCAAGAAGGCTGCAACCTTCCGCTCATGAAGCAGAAGCATGGTTTCCACATGCAGGCCGGCTTTTCCCTCGCCGTCGTAGCCGTTCTTCCATGGACCCAGTTCGATCCGCCTCCGGTAATGGCCGGTACGAAAGAGAAAGATGTCTCCCTCGCCGAGGCGCACGCCCTGTGCTTTTTCCGCCGCCTCAAGTTCCTCGCGAGTCACGGCTTCGCCAGGTTCAAGCCACTTCACGCCACGCAAGCGAGGAATGTCAAGGAGGACGCCGCGGCCCACGAGCCCATGCGCGTAGGCGGTGATGTCCAGAATTAAAGGACCTCGCGAAGTCACGGCACTGGTTGGCTTTCCGTTATAGAGATTTCCCTTATACGCGACGTGGCAGAGCGCATCGATATGGGTAAAGCAGTCACCGTGGAACTCGCTGGCGAGGTAATCCGTGCTGAATTGCGGCTCGCCGAGTGCCGAGTGTATATCGTAAGTCTGGATCATGTGGTGAGTCGCGGGACGAGGATTGTCCGGGCCGGCTGTTTTATCAATGGGAACTGCCATCGAGACCGACTGGCCCTTGCGAACCAGGCTGGCTGCGTACCGGATCTGCTCCGGCCGGATGTAGTTGAGAGTTCCCCTTTCGTCGTCGGCTCCCCAACGGCCCCAGTTACAAACCGATTGAAACAACTTCTCGAACTCTGCGTTTGAAACAGG
>JAJZNH010000994.1 GCA_021811745.1 Acidobacteriota bacterium | reverse complement strand
AAAGGCCTGTGCCGCGGCACAGGCCTTGATCCTCTCTGAATATTTGATGCAGACGCGGCGCTGCACTCAGCCTGATCTTCGATAGAGCTCAGCCTGCCGCTCGCAAGGCCCCGGTTACGCCTTGTTTTGTCCTGCCGGCGTGGAACTCGGGGGTGTGGACGCCGCATTCTGCTGGGTGTTGGGATGCGGGGCGGGCGGATCGTTAATACCGCGGATCCCTTCGCGGAACCCCTTCAATCCCTCCCCCAAACCCTTGCCCAACTCCGGCAGCCGCTTGGCGCCAAACAATAGAAATGCCACGACGGCCAGTACAATCAGATGCCACGGCTGAAGCATGTCGCCCATTGCTATATCCTCCGCGCGCCGCACTCTACCGGCGCACACAACCAAGTTTTATTGTCGCACAGAAGCCTCTCTCGGCACAGGATTCGTCTTTTCCAGCGCAAGTTGAGCCCGAAGCCGAGCGGGTGCCGCTAGCGATACAGGTTGTGGTGGACGATGTAATCGCGAACAGCGGCAGGCAACAGATCGGCCAACGCAACCAGCCCTGCCGGAGCGCCACTGGCCCGAGCCCGGATGGCCTCGCGAATCGCGGAGGCGCTGACCTCCACATTCAGGCCCGGGAGGAGATAAAGCGGCGCGCGGTCTCCGACGGAATTCACCACAAGGAAGGCGCGCACATCGATGCCGGATTTGGTGGTGTCGCATTCACTGTGACCGGATTCTTTGATGCTGGGCCGGATCTTAGCTTTCTCCGGTCGAAGCTGGGGCGCGGATTCCAGCAATAATCCCGCCGGCAATGCAGCTTGCAGACCGGCAACGCTTTCGCCCAACGGCTGACCGGGCCTCGATGCAACGATGAAGGAGGCGACAAAAGGAATCTCTGGGGAGCGATGCCAGTTCTTCAGGTTGAAAAATGAGTCGGCTCCCATCAGGCAAAACAGGGCGCAGTCCGGTCCTAGTTCGGCGCGGAGATGGAGCAGGGTCTCGATGGTGAAGTTGGGGTTGCCGGAGGGTTTGGGTGCATCGGCAAGCGAAAGGTCAAAGCCCGGCTCCCCGGCAATGGCTAGCCGCGTCATGGCTACGCGATCTTGGAAGCCCGCGGTGGCGCCGGCTGCTTTGAGCGGCTGTGCACCTACCGGGGCAAAAAGCACGGTCTCCAGGTTGAGGGCCGCGAAGGCGGCGCGCGCCACGGCCAGATGGCCCCAATGGGGCGGGTCGAAGCTGCCGCCGAAGAATGCGATGCGGCGGCCGGCGCAATAGGCCTGGCTCATGGGATCATCCTACCTTGAAGGGGCGGGCCGGGAGCGCTGGCGCGAAGGCCGGCGAGACCTCGCGCGCAACAGCGGTGGGACACTACGCTGATAAACTTAAGATTGTTCCAGAGCTTTTGTAATGCTCGCAAGATTCGCGTCCGCCACGGATACGGATGGGCGGGAGTGCTTTCGCATCCAAGTAACTTGGGAGCCACTGTAGACGGAAACTATGCTCGGAGACTGGTACGCGCGCTGGATGTTCGAGTGGGAGACGCGGCTGACGACGCGCGACGAGAATCGCGTCGTGCGCCCGCTGGAGTGGGGCTTTGAGTGGATTGCGCCTTTTCTTGAGGCCAACGGCTTCGAGGCGCTCGTTCCCGGCGCGGAGGTATTACGGGATGATGCGGCAGCCGAAGCCTCCATGGTGCGCATCAACCAGCTCCTCATTCGGCACAGCGACAAATTCTTCGGCTACCGCCGGCCCACGGACTTCCGGCTGGAAGAACGCTATCCGCGACTGTTTCCCACCAACGTGCGGCCGGAGACCCTGGCAAAAGATGCGGCTATACGTCAACAGGCAGCGGACGGCAAGCTGGCGAAGGCGCAGTATTTGCGTTTCACCTCTCCGGAGCGGACGCCCTACCCGGAGAACGACCTGGTGAACGCGCGCTGGTATCCTGCGCCCGCGCACAAAGACCGCGCGCGGCCCAAGCAGGCCATCGTAGTTCTGCCCCAGTGGAACGCGGACGGTTTTAGTCACAACGTGCTGTGCAGGATATTCAACGGCATGGGGATCTCCGCGCTGCGGCTCTCCAAGCCCTACCACGATATTCGCCGTCCCGCGGAGTTGGAGCGCTCCGACTACGCGGTGAGCGCCAACATCGGACGCACGATTTCCGCTTGCCGCCAGGCAGTGGTGGATATTCGTTGCTGCCTGGATTGGCTGGAGGAACAGGGTTACGAGCACTTCGGCGTGCTGGGTACGAGCCTGGGGTCGTGCTATGCATTTTTGGCCAGCGCCCACGATGCGCGCCTCCGCGTGAACGCCTTCAACCATGCGTCCACAGCTTTCGGGGATGTGGTGTGGGCCGGCCAGAGTACGCGCCACATCCGCCAGGCCGTGGAAGAGGCGGGACTCACGCGGGAGCGGCTGCGCACGCTGTGGGCGGGCATCAGCCCGGTGAACTACTACGAAAAATTCATGAGCCGGGAGGCCAACGGCGCGGGCAAAAACGTGCTCCTCGTCTACGCCAACTACGACCTCACCTTTCCCAAGCAGTACTCGCTTGAGGTAATCGAGGCCTTTCGGTGTTACGGCGTGCGCTTTGAGCCGCACGCGCTGCCTTGCGGCCACTACACCACCGGCGAAACTCCCTACAAATTCCTCGACGGCTGGCATATGGGCTGGTTCGTCTACCGCGCCTTCAAGGAGTTGCGGGGAAAAGAGGCGGCGCAGCCGAGCGACGCTTCCCGCGACGCGCATGAGGCCGAAGAACAAGCTGCTGTACGCTAGCGGCCTGTGGTGAAAATCCGAAAGCTTGAAAAACGTCTCTCAACGCTCTGCTGATTCTGTACCTCTTATGGGCACGGCGAAAGCCGTGCCCATAAGAGCCGGCGTATGCTAACGGCCCGAGTTCGAAGCCTGCAAGAAACTCTGCAGCAATGCTGAATGCCGATGGGCATGGTGCAGAGTGACGGGTATCCATCCGCGAACGCCTCAGTACTCGCACCCCGGGGAGCGACGGAAGGTAGCGCCGGTTGAAGCGAGGCGCAACCCTGGGGACGCATTCCCGTCAATCCCACCAGCCCAGTGGGGGCGCAAGAGCCAACCTGGTGATCTTCGATCAAGCGTCATTTGCCGTGTCCTGCGGCAAACGGCGTCTCCGGCATCTCATTCCGGCGATTCCTCTACGGTCGTGACTGCCTGCTTCGATTTCCGGTAGACATTGGCGACCGCCAAGGTCCAAAAGGGAACCAGATCGACTCCCGGCAGGACTTTGGCAAAAAACGAGGGCAGGAACTCCCAATGCCAGCCCACCAGAGCCGTCAGTACGGCGCCCACTCCGAGATCCATCAGGTCATCGGTGGGCGATGCGCCACCATCGATGAAGAACGGAAACACCAAGAGTTGCAGCACATCCGCAAGGATTGCCAGCACCATGGCAAAGCGCAGCCGCGGCCCCGGTGAAATGGTGATGGCGCTTTCGGTCAAATGCACATGTCCTCGTCGTCCACGTGCCTAATGCGCTCATTGTACGCTGCACGATCCAAGGCCGCAGGAAGCCATTCTTCAGTCTTGGGAACTGCTTGCCAAGCTTGGTTCCTTCGATGCAGTTCATGAAGACTTCCTCTTGACCCCCGGCGGAAGGTCGCGTTCACTGAGAAATTGAAGGCCGCCTTTGCTCCGCTGGGCGGCGTCCTGCAATTTGGGAAGGTGGTTTCAGGTTTCAATGCCGCCCGAGCGCGCACAAGCCGGAAAAGATGTTGTGGACGCGGCGCACCTTTCGCCGCGCCTGAGAGTGGTGGCATGGGTGCGCAGGGCGTGGCGCCCCGCGGGAACGCTCGTCGCCATCATGCTCGCGCTGCTTATGACCTTCCATGTTGTCTACGGCAAGGATGGGCTATCTTTCTGGCAGCGGAAACGCGAGCAGGACCGCCAACTGCAAAAGCAGATCAAGGATCTCGAGCAGGAAAACGCCCAGATCAAGCAGCAGATCAAGCAGCTCAAAACCGACCCCAATGCCATCGAACGCGAAGCGCGCGAGAAGCTCCACTACGCCAGGCCTGGCGAGGTCATCTACATGCTTCCCGCGCAGCCGCAAAGCCAGTCACAGGCGGGCAATACGGAGAGGTAAGCCGGGGTTTGGCCTCAATCCACAAACCTGCCCGTAGATCGCACAAGAAACGAGACAAAAGACCCCCTTGAAAGGTGGAATGCCCCACCCTCGCCGCGTCTGTATTTTTGCAGCGGGGGTGGGGCGCCGGATGATTCGATGATGGTGCTATGCTCTGGTCGGCCCCTACTCCTCGAGCGCCGGGTGGTAGTGGCTCTCCCAGCCAAGGTAGCGAGCGGCCTCGTGCACGGCCTTCGAGACGTCGCTGAAGTTAGCGGCTACGTGATGCTCGAAGCCTTCACGGCAGATGTAGCGGAGCAGCTTCTGCAACTGCGGGATCTCAGCCACGCCCGCCCCGCCGAAGGTCTCCAGGGGATCGTCGGTGAAGCGGCCCGCGCCCGTGTACCCGCGGATCACGCCGCGCCGGTCGTCGGTCGAGAAGCGCGCAAAGGTCATGGCCCCGGACTTCACCCGGCCCACACAGGTGCCGAAGGTGTTCTCCTTGCCCACCGTGCCGGCGATGATCTCCTGGTAGTCCATGCGCGCTTCCTTGAAGAAGTGCTTGGGCAGGTTCGAGCAGTGGAAGCAGACGCACTTGTTGGGATCGCCGCCGTAGTTGTTGTTCCAGTCCAGCAGCGCCGAGGGCGTACCCGAGGCCAGCGCCAACATGTACATGCTGAGCACGCCGGGCACGTCCACCTCGCAGGCCGAGGGGATCAGGTTGTTGCTCATCATGCTCATGATGGTGCACGGCACCACGCCAAAGAACTCCTCCATCGAGGTCCAGCACTGCACGGCGCTGATGGTGCAGCGAGTCTGCTTCATCCACCCATCCACCACCGCGCCCAGCTTGGCCATCTTCATCAGCGCCGCCTCGGGAATGCCGCTGGTGGTCACATATTTCTTGATGGCCGCCAGCTTCTCCTGCGCTGCATCGTCCGTGTCTTTCATGCGGTTGATGCGTCCGAAGATCTCCGACAAATCGATAGGCTCGACGGAGATTCCGGCGGTCTCCAGAATGCGCTCGGAGAAGCGCACCGTGTTGAAGGCCGCGGGCCGCGCGCCGATAGCACCGATACGCAGATTCTTGAGTCCCTTCACGATGCGGCAAACCTGGCCGAACCACTCCAGATCGGCCTTAAACTCTGCCGACGCCGGGCTCTCTGTGTGCAGCGTGGTCAGCGAATAGGCAATGCCGTACTGCATCAGGTTGTTGCAGCAGCTCATCTTGCCGCAAAAGCTGTCGCGGCGCGTGACGATGGTCATGGCGTCTGCGCGGTCCGGCGTGGCCTGCACCAGCACCGGTACCTTGAGGC
>JAJZNH010000396.1 GCA_021811745.1 Acidobacteriota bacterium | reverse complement strand
GGGCAGGGAGAGCTTGAGGGGCGGCTTGAGGCTCTTGACGAAGAGGCGGACGGCGTCATGGCACTCGGGCTTGGTGGCCATGCGGTAGCCGCCGGCGATCTCACGGATTTCGACGCCGCGGCCATCCGTAGCGCAGTCGGCGGTCAGCTCGTCGAGCAGGCCGCGGAGGATGACGCGAACCTCGCGGTCGCGCTCGCGTGCCTTGCGCTTGGCCTCTTCCACGGGCGAGATTTCGGCGGGCTGGCCGGATTCCGCAGCCGTTTCCACTGCCGTCTCTGGGGCCGCGGCCGGTTCGGAATTGGAGTCCGGGACGGCGGCTGTTTCCGCTTCCGCACCTTCTGCGAGCGGACTTTCGTCCTCAACGACGGCTTCGCCCGGCTCGGACGGAGCCGGTTCAGTGGCGGCCTCTTCTTCGGGCTCCAGGCTTATGAGGTCGCCGGCGAGGAGAGGCGCGGATGCGGCTTCAGGGGACTGTGCCGCGGCCTGGGCGGCGGCGGCTTCCTGCTCCGCCTTCCACTGCAAGGCCTCTTCGGCGAACAGGGTGGCGAGTTGGGCCAGCGTGATCGGCTCCTCGGCGGCGTAGATAACGGCTTCCAGCTTTGCTTTCAGGCTCATTCGGCAATCGGTGCTTTGAGATTCGGTACTCTCAGTATGGTACCGGAAAAGGGCCGCAGCGGCGGCGGCTCATTGTGAGCTTTGGGGTTGCTCAGGCAAAGCAGTGGAAGAGGCAGTAGAGGAGGCCGGAGAGCAGGGCCGCTGCCGGCAGCGTAAAGACCCAGCCCGCCGCGATGTTGCGGATGGTGGAGAGGTGAAGGCCGCTGCCGTTGGCGGCCATGGTTCCGGCTACGCCCGAGCTGAGGATATGGGTGGTGCTGACCGGCAGGCCGAAGTTGTCGGCGAGGAAGATGGTGCCCATGGCCACCAGGCCGGCGCTGGCGCCCTGCGCGTAAGACAGATGTTCTTTACCGATCTTTTCACCGACCGTGACAACGACGCGCTTCCAACCCACCATGGTGCCCAGGCCCAGGGCAAGAGCCACGGCGACTTTCACCCAGCCGGGGATGAACTTGATGGACCTGTCCACCTTGCCCCGATAGCTGTCCAGGGCGGCGACCTCCGCGGCGGTGAAAGCCGGGGACTTCTTCTTTTCAATGAGCTGTAAGGCTTCGCCGGCAACGTACATGTCATTGCGGAGGCGGGTCTGGTCCTGGGCGGGAACCGCTTGGAAGGAATTGTAGGGAGCTACTTCACGGTTAATGTTGCTGACAAGATCACGAAGCGCGGGAAGAGTCGCCGGCCGCATCTTGCGAGTGCGGATGTAGGCCATAACCTCGGTGCGGGGATCCGCCACGGGCGCGGCGGGGCCAGCGTGCTCTTCAAGGATGTGGCCGACCTGCCGGGAAACGGTGATGAAGTCGCGCACTTCAAAAGGGCTTATCCCATGATTCAGCGCATAAGCCGTGGGGACGGTGCCGATCAGGATGAGCATGATGAGGCCCATGCCCTTCTGGCCGTCGTTGGACCCGTGGAAGAAACTGACTCCCGTGCAGGTGATCACCATCAGGGCGCGGATGGGAAATGGCGGTGGGTCCTGGTTTTTGGGCGCTTCATAGAGGGATGGATACTGAACGAGCCGCTTCGAGATCAGGATCAGTACGCCGGCTAGCACAAAACCCAGAACCGGCGAGACGAGGAGTACCTCCAGAACCTTGATCGCCTGCGTCCAATCGACGCCGGAAGTGACGGTGTGCGGATTCAACAGCTGATTGGCCAGACCCACACCCATGATCGATCCGACCATGGTGTGCGAACTCGACGCCGGCAGGCCAAACCACCACGTGCCAAGGTTCCACAGAATCGCGGCGATGAGCAGCGCGAAGACGAGCGAGTAGCCGTCGCCTGAACTCACTTTCAGAATCAGTTCCACGGGGAGCAGGGCGACGATGGCGTAAGCCACGGTGCCGGAGGAGACGAGCACGCCGGCCAGGTTGCAGAGGCCGGACCAGACGACGGCCAGGCGGGGCTCCAGCGAGTGGGTATAGATGACCGTCGCCACGGCGTTGGCGGTGTCGTGAAAGCCATTCACAAATTCGAAGCCGAGAGCGATGAGCAGAGCCAGCGTCAGCAGCAGGTACGGCCAGACGCTGGTGATCGTCACGTTGTCGAGGTCCCTGGTGACCTGGAAGCCAATGTAGGTAAGGCCGGCGAGCACCGCCAAGACGAAGATAACCATGCCTGCCCGGCTGTGCGACTTCTTCATCTTCTCGTCGAGAAGGGAAGTGCTCTTGGGCAGTGACTCGGTGATCGTCGCCAGGCCAGCCATTTAGATCGCTCCTGATCGGCTGGATTCCGCAGGGCTGTACACGAAGGCACGCCGCTCAGATGAAGGTGCGGAGTCGTATGGGAATAGAAAATGGAATGAATTGCGGATGAAGCAGGAATAGCCGTTAAAGAGGGCGTCCATAAAACCCCAACAACCGTATTATTTCACGGTTGTCTACCCGGCAAGGCGGAGGGAGTTCCCGGGCAACGTTTGATTCTACACCAGATAGCCGGGCGGGATGAAAAAGAGTGGCTCGCGGTGGTGGAAAACGGGGTACGGAAACGTCAGGAATCCGCCAGTTGTTGAAGGACGTCGCGATTCTCCTCCCGACACATGTTCCATGGCATCAAGTTGTTCTTTCAAAAGGAGATCGCCTGAATCCTTCCCGCAGAGATCTTCGAAAAGACGGCCATGAGGGCCTTTTTCCGGTCTCGGGAGGTTCTTTGCCAGCGTTTTTCCTGCCTGGCAGGGAATTTCCAGACACCTGCAAGCTTGTGCAAGCTGCCTTACCGCCAGTCGTCGCGGGCGTTGGTCATGCCTTCGTTCATGATGGCGTCAAAGCCGGTGTGCTTCTTGATGAAGATTTCGCTGAAGGCGCGGTCCTGGCGCAGCAGGATGGCCTGGAGGCGAACCAGCTCCAGCAGAGCCAGGAACATGGCGATCAGTGCGCGCTCCGAGTGGGTGTGGCTCAGAAGGCGGCGCAGCGCGATAGGCTTGTCTTCAAGGGCGAGGCGGCGGCCAAGGAACTGAATCATCTGGCCTACGGTCACCGTATCCTCTTCGACATTGATGACGGGGCGGCGGCGCGCGCGTTCGAGGATGTCGCGGAAGATGCGGACCAGGTCGGTGGTGTCGGCGGCGATTTCCGGCTCGGCGCTGGCGTCCTCACGAAACTCGCGCATGCCGGGATTGGTCCAGGTGGCCGCTTCGAGCATCTGCTTCTGCTGCAGCATCTGGGCGGCGTTCTTGAAACGCTCATGTTCGAGAAGGCGTTCGACCAGCTCGCGGCGCGGGTCTTCGGCGGTCTCGTCGGGGCCGGAGGGAGTGCGCGGCAACAGCATCTTGCTCTTGATGTGGATGAGCAGCGAGGCGGTGTAGATGAACTCGCCGGCCACGTCCACGTCACTGGTCTTGAGCTGGTCGACATAGGCCAGAAACTGTGCCGTGATCTTGGCGATGGGGATGTCGTAGATGTCGATATCCTGCTTGCGGATCAGGTCGAGCAGGAGGTCGAGAGGGCCGTCGTAGACTTGACTTACGGTGACCGAAAACGGCGACTCGTCGGGATCCTCTTCCTTCTTCCTGGGCTTGGGGGCTGGCTTGGCTGGAGGAACGGGCTGAGGAGTGAGCACCAGCACGGGACCGGCGGGCTGCGCGTCAGTGACCGGCGTTGCCTCGGCAGCAGCCTCGGGCTCGGAAGCGTCGTTCTTCTGATTGGAAAGTTCTTCGGTCAACGTCGTCTCGGTTTCGAATGTTTCCAGGCCGGCGGTCATTGTGCGACTGCGGCGGGTGACAACTGCATGGCGGCGCGCACCTCGCTCATGGTCTGCTCCGCGCGGGCGCCGGCGCGCATCGAGCCCTCTTTCAGGATCTGCACCACCTGCGTTTCAGTAAAGCTCGCCCGCCGCTCCTGAATGGGAGCAAGTACTCTCATGATGCTGTCGGCGGCCCAGCTTTTGCACTCGATGCAGCCGATGCTGGCCGAGCGGCAACCTTCATACACTTTAGCCATTGTCTCAGGCGTGGAAAAGACTTTATGCAGATCGCCCACCGGACACTTGTCCGGTTCGCCCGGGTCGGTGCGGCGGATGCGCGCCGGGTCGGTGACCATCGTCTTGAGCTTCTGGCGGACGACCGGCTCGGGATCGGTCATCAGGATGGTGTTGCCGTAGCTCTTGGACATCTTGCGGCCATCGGTGCCGGGGAGCTTGGGCGCGGGCGTGAGCAGAACCCTGGGCTCCGGGAGCACGTCGTGCTCGCCGCCCTGGTAGAACTGATTGAAGCGCCGCGCAATCTCGCGGGTGAGCTCGACGTGCGCCTGCTGATCCTGGCCGACGGGCACGAACTGCGGCTGGTAGAGCAGGATGTCAGAGGCCATCAGCACCGGATAGCCCAGGAAACCGAAGGTGGTCAGGTCCTTGTTGGTGAGGTTCTCCTGCATCTCCTTGTAGCTGGGGACGCGCTCAAGCCAGCCGAGCGGCGTGATCATGCCCAGGAGCAGAGGCAACTCGAAGTGCTGCGTTACCTGGCTCTGCACGAAGATGGTGCAGCGCGCCGGGTCGAGGCCCGCGGCGAGAAAGTCCAGCGCCACTTCGAGTGTGTTGGGCGCTACCTGCGAGGTGTCGGCGTAGTCGGTGGTCAGCGCGTGCAGATCGGCGATGAAAAAGTAGCACTCGTAGCTCGCCTGGAGCTTGACCCAGTTGGCCAGGGCGCCCATGTAGTTGCCGAGGTGGAGCTTGCCGGTGGGTCGCATGCCGCTGAGGACGCGCGGGCGGGATGATGAGGTTGCAGGTTCAGGCATTTGGATTCTTCGACTTCCGGGATAAGGCGGAACAGCGCCGCCTTCTTTCGCGAAATTGCCGCAGAGGCTCATTCTATTGTAGCGGCAGCGGGTCGAAGGGCGCGCTTAGAGGTGCGCGAGCGTGGAGTACACCAGAGCCAGCGACGGACCGAGCAGCAGGCGCAGAATAAAGCCGCCCACGAAGATCATTAGCAGATAGCTTACCCAGATGTTGATGCGGTCGTAGACCACGACTGCGTTATAGGGCAGCATGTTGCGCAGCACGCGGCTGCCGTCGAGCGGCGGAATGGGCAGCAGGTTGAAGAAAAAGAGCGAGAGATTGATGAGGACGGCGAGCGTCGCCAGCAGCACCACGGCCTGCAGGCCCGGAGCCACGTCGGGATTCAGACCTATCACCCCTGCGAAACTCGACAGGACGAGCGTGCGTCCGCCGGGAACCACCACGCGGATGATGGCGAGGACGATGAAGGCGGCAAAGACAAGCACGAGGTTCGAGGCGGGTCCGGCCAGCGTGGTCAGGTTGTCGTCGCGGACGATCTTTTGGAAGTTGCGGGTGATGACCGGCGTGGGCTTAGCCC
>JAJZNH010000588.1 GCA_021811745.1 Acidobacteriota bacterium | reverse complement strand
TATCTGCCGTGGGTAGACAAAACCAACGATCTGACCTACATCGACATCTGCATTGCGACCGCTGGAAGCTCCGGACATGGCGGAGGACGTCACAAGTAGTTGTGGAGCACCACTGCCTGACCCGTGTCACGGGGGTCAGCACAAATCTGACCGAAGGTGATTGCAGGCTGGAGCCTCAGGGCTCCAGCCCTCCATTACCGATGGGCTCCTGCAGACGAGCGTCTGCATTCCAGCTGGCTTTGTGTGCAAATTGGAGAAGTCCTGGATGCGGCAACCCAAGGAGGCAGAATCATCAACGAAGGTAGGATTGTGCTGCTGAGATACCGCAGCGCAGGAACACGCCGGAAGTAAAAGCAGACGACCGCGCCGAGGCGGTCGAATGAGGAGAGGAGACGATTAAGCTTCGCTCCTAACTCACCAGCTCGAAAGCCCGGATTGTCTCCTTGCGCACGGTGAGCCGCTCAATCAGGTCGGTTCGGACCTCGTAGCCGCGTCCAGGCGTATCGGGAATGGCAATCTCTCCCGCCGCTGACACTGTAACCCCGGGCTCGATAATTTCCTCCGCCCAGTATCGCGCGGAGGCGGAAACATCACCGGGAAGCGTAAAGTTTTCGAGCGTCGCGAGCGCGATATTGTGCGCGCGCCCGATGCCCGACTCCAGCATGCCGCCGCACCACACGGGGATGCCGCGCTCCAGCGCCGCATTGTGCACCGCGATGGCCTCGGAGAATCCTCCTACGCGCCCCAGCTTGATGTTGATGATCCTGCACGACTCCATCTCGATGGCGGCCAGAGTATCGCGCCGGTTGCGGATGGATTCATCCAGGCAGATCGGCGTCTTCAAGCGCTTCTGCAGAAGCGAGTGGTAGTAAAAATCGTCATGCCATAAGGGCTGCTCGATCATCAACAGATCAAAGGCATCGAACGAGATCAGGTGATCAACGTCCCGCAGACGATAGGCCGAATTGGCGTCGCAACTGAGCATGATTTCAGGCCAGCGATTGCGGACTCTTTCAAAGACATCCACATCCCAACCCGGTTTGCACTTGAGCTTGATGCGCTGATATCCCGCCGCCAGTTCTTTTTCGATGATCGCCATCAGCTCTGGGATCGAGGGCTGAATCCCCAGAGAAACTCCGCACGGAATCTTTTCGTGAACTCCGCCCAGCAGGTGGGAGAGCGAAATCCCTTCGCGCTGCGCCTCCAGGTCCCAGATGGCGTTCTCCAGCGTCGCCTTGGCCATGTGGTTGCCGCGCACCTGGCGGAAGATGCGCGGACAATCTCCGCCGTGCTGCGGCGCCGCCGAGGCCAGCATTGGCCCCAGTTCCTGAGTAATTGTCTGCCAGGCGCTATCGGTCGACTCGCTCGAAAAGAACGGCCGTTCGCCGGCTGTGCATTCGCCCCAGCCGGTCAACCCCTCTGATTGAATCTCGGCCAACAGAATTCTGCGATTACGGGTGACGCCAAAGCTGGTCTCAAAGGGCCGAACCAATGGCATATGCAATTCGCGCAGAAGTATCGCATCGATTTTCATAAGGTTTTGCGTCCCTTCGGACTTTGTGGTTCCTCGGCAGCGGAAAGATCTCCCAGCTCGAAGACTCCATTTCCTTCCGGATCCCGAGTAAAGCCAATGACCACCAGGCCCCGGGCAAATGCATCCTGAAACTTGCGTCGATTTTCCAGTTGAACAGCGAGGGCTCGCTCCCGGTCTCGGTCGGATGCCTTCCATCCATTGATGGAGGCGGGAACCCGAATGCGGGCCTGGATGCGTTCACAAGGGACAAATGCAGCTGCCGGGCGTTCCTCTAGTCTTGCCTGCACTCTCGGGGAATCAAGCCGCCATTCCGCAAATAACCGGTCGGTGGGAAGACCACCCTGCAGTCGAGATGAGGATACACCATAGAAGTTCTCCTCATAACGGCAAACAATCGCTCCCAGCCTGTGGATATTGAGGTATGCGTTCTTGATTTCCAGCGGATCGAAGGTCCATTCTATATGGCGTATTCCACGCGAAAGCGCCTCCCGGCGTTGCTCCCACTTCAGTCGCGCGCCCAGACCACGATTGCGATACCCCTCTCGAACCGCCAGCATGTGGGAATGCAGATAAGCCCGCGGTTCGCCCTGCCCGGTTTTCGCTCCCGGTAGAGACATGGCAAAACCCACCAGCGGTTCCGGCCCGCCGCCGTCCTCTTCACCGGTGATCGGTGGATCGAAGGCGCCGATCACCTGCCCGCCAATCGCTTGCGCCACCACAAACGCCTTGCGGGGAATGATATCGCTCGCGTCATATCCCCAGGTTTCAATCTCAAGTCGAACACAGGCATCCAGCTCGTCGAAGCCGCCGCAGGAGCGAATCCGGATCATGCCGGTTCCCCCTGTCCGGACTCCGCCGTTGCGCCCGATTCTCCCTCAGCCGCCAGCTTTTGTTTGGCCCGCACCCAAAGCGCCTCCAGCTCCTCCAGCGACAGATCCTCCAGCGGGCGCGCCGAGGCCAACTCCATCTCCCTGAAGCGCCTCCGGAAGCGCAGATTGCAGCCGCGCAGCGCCATCTCGGCATCCACGCCCAGGTGCCGCCCCAGATTGACCGCGGTAAAAAGCAGGTCGCCGACTTCGGCCTCAATCGCCGGTTTGCGCGCCGGATCTCCTGAAGCCGCCTCGGCCTCCAGTTCCGCTGTCTCTTCCGCCAGCTTCGGCAGCAGATCACGCCAATTTGGCCAGTCAAATCCAGCCTTGGCCGCCTTTGATCCCAGCTTGGCCGCTTCAGCCAACGCCGGCAGCGTCCGCAATACGCCGTCCAGGCGTGAGCCCGTCTGGTTCCCCGATTCCTCCGGCTCCAGTTCGCCGTTCACAGCAGCCGCGTTGCGCTTCTCTGCCGCTTTGATCTCCTCCCAGTTGCGCAGAACCGCCGCCGATGACCCCTCGACGGCGGAATCGACTTCGGCCCGGTTCCCAGCCGCCCGCGCAGCTTCATCGCCAAAGACATGCGGATGCCGCCGGATCAGCTTGCGGTTCAGGTGGTCGAGCACGTCGGTAATGGTGAAGTACCCCTCATTGGCCGCCATCTCCGCGTAAAACAGCACCTGCAACAGCAGGTCGCCCAGTTCCTCGGCCAGATGCGGCCAGTCGCGCCGCTCGATGGCGTCGAAGACTTCGTAAGCCTCTTCCAATGTGTATTTGCGGATGGAATCGAAGGTCTGCTCGCGGTCCCAGGGGCATCCGCCCGGCGCGCGCAGCCGCGCCATGATTCCCGCCGACTGCTCAAAAAGCGCCGCAGCCTGCGCCGGATCAGTCTTTACTGCGTGGTCATGCAGCGTCCCGCGAGGTTCCGGGCTGTCTGCCCCTTTTACAAGGTCCATTTCCCTCAGTCTAATCCCGCGGCTGCGGTCAGGCGTCAAATTCAAGGTCTGCAAGCATCATATCTATTTGGGCGTAATGGTGTTTGTGCCGAAAAACCGTATACTTTAGTTCTCCAATGCTGCAAATTCTTGTTACAGCAATCGCCGGGCTGATCGGGCTAGTCTTCGGCAGCTTTCTGAACGTCTGCGCAAGCCGATGGCCTGCAGGCGAAAACATCATCCGACCGCGGTCCCACTGCCGTCACTGTGGCCACACTCTGGCCTGGTGGGAAAATGTGCCGGTTCTGAGCTGGCTCGCGCTGCGGGGACGCTGCCACCATTGTCGCGCCTGGATTGGCTGGCGCTATCCCGTGGTGGAACTGGCAGTTGGAGTGGCCTGGGGCGTCTCCGCCTGGCAGGCAATGAATGAATACCTTTCGCCCCAGGCGACTGCCCCCACCATCTTCGACGCAACGGCTTTCTGTGTCCTCAAGATGATCCTGTCCTGGTTGCTGATCTGTATCGCGGTCGTCGACGTCGAGCACCTTTGGCTGCCGGACTGGCTGACCCTGGGAGGAGCCGCTCTGGGTCTACCCCTGACCCTCGCGCGCTTTTCGGTCGAATGGTTCTGGGTTTCGTTTCCCCTGCATTGGAGCCTGGAGGGCAACAGTTGGGGAAACCGACGCACTCATCTCTTTGACACGGTGGTGGCGTGGGCCCTCGGTATCGTCGCCTTCCCCTTCCTCATATTTCTCATCCGATGGGTTTATTCCAATCTGCGCGGCCGCGAAGGCATCGGCCTTGGCGATATCAAGCTCATGATTCTGCTGGCGATATGGCTCGGCTGGTCGCGGACGCTGCTCGCCTATTTTCTCGGTATTGTGCTCGGCGCGGTGATTGCGCTGGTTGTGGTGATGCGTCCTTCGCTCCGAAACAGGACCGAGCATTGGGCTTTTACGAAGCTGCCACTGGGCGCATTCCTTTGCATTGGGGGAATCGTCAGCGCCCTGTGGGGTAGTCAGATCATCGCAGCCTATCTCGAAGTCTGCGGTTTCGGTTTCTAAAACATTTCCCCTTCAAGTCCAGACTTTGCGGATTCGATGGAAAACGGGGCTCGTTTGAGGGAACCGGCGCACGATTTTCGGCTTTGCCAGGCGGCAGAAAAGGAGTCGCGCTGTTCGGTCGTCATTGTATGAAATAGAACCGGCTGGCAAGGAGGTTCTCTCGCCCGACCGGCTACTGCTCGACTCGCGCACAGGAAGATCTTCCCGCGGGCCGGTCCTCCCTGGCAGCATCTGTCATTACTTTGCCGGTGTCTGGCCCTGCGCCGGACCCTGCGCATTCGCAATCTCGGGGCGTTGCAGAGCATTGCGCGCATCTTTGGAGCGGTGGGTGCCCGGATCGTACTCGATCACCTTCAGATAGTAGTTCCGGGCGGCTACATAATCACCCAGGTGCCGCTCACATTCCGCAAGTCCCCAAAAGACCTCCGGGTTTTGCGGATCAAGGACAAGCGCGGATTGAAAGCGCGACAACGCCCCCGCCCAATTTCCGGTCTGAAGATAAAACGTGCCCACGTTAACGTCGTCTTTTGCGGTTTCGCGAGGCGGGGGCGCCAGGACGTCATCCTGGCCTTTCTTTCGCCGTTTTGGCTCCGTATCGGGCAGTGGCGGCAGATCGCCGGTCGAACTGGAACTGTAGCCCTGTGAAGTGCTGCTGCCTGCCAAGCCGCCATCATCGGGGCTGCGTGCAGGGTCCGGATCGCCGGCAGGAAGCGGAATTGGCGCGTTGCCGTCCATGCCCGGTATACCGCCTGCAAGCGCCGATGGATTGGAAGGCATGACCGGAACCGCGCTGGTATCGGTCGGGAATGGATTGGCATTCGATTGCGGCTGCGAGCCAGACTGTTTCTGGCCGTCGCCCTGTTTCGCCTGGCTCTTCTGGGAATTTTCGTCAGCCTTATTCTGGCCCGCGCCGGAGGTGTCGTTCTGTGCGGGCGTCTGCGCATGGAATCGCGGAGCCGCGATCAGGCAGCCTGCCAAAACAAGCGCAATTTGAAAGCTTTGCTTCATCTCATTCCGCCCCTTCAATGGCAGGACCGA
>JAJZNH010000326.1 GCA_021811745.1 Acidobacteriota bacterium | reverse complement strand
CGCATTCCCCATCAGACGCGCGCCCTCTCGCGCAAGAACATCCTGCTGCGCGACCGCAACACCTGCCAGTACTGCGGCGAAACCATGCCGCCCGGCGAATTGACGCTGGATCACGTCGTTCCCCGCTCGCGCGGCGGCAGCTCCACCTGGGAGAACCTGGTGGCCTGCTGTCACCCCTGCAACCGCCGCAAGGGCAACCGCCTGCTCAGTGAGATCGACGACATGATCCTGCTGCGCGAGCCGCGGCCGTTCTCGCTCCACACCAGCCGTCAGATCATGCGCATGCTGGGCCGCGGCGACGACCGCTGGCGCAAGTATCTGTTCTATTGAGGCAGTTGGTTGGCGGGTGGCCCTGATTTCGAGGCGTTCAATCCACCACGGAAAATGGGTGCCCCATGTCCCGACTCTGGGACATGGGAAAGCAAGTGCCCATTGCACCTCCAGTGTTTGCATTCAGGTTCCGATAAACGGTTTCAGCGCTGCGAGGCGTACGGGGCTCGGTATCGGCCCGCCACTGCTGAAGCGATGGGATGCTTAACAGACCTCCTCCCATTTCTCTTCCTTCGCAGTTAGATTGCCGTACGGAGATCTTTCAGGGACAGAAACTTTTCTCGTCTGGAGTATAGAACCAAGGCAGAGGCAGGCCGCCAATTTCCGCGTCTGTCAATACAGAGCAGTCTTCAGGAATCCCTTAGAATGAAAAGGTTGTCAGATCATCTTCGCGGGTATCCGGCTCGTGTCGCAGTGATTGAATTGATAAGGATCAACTTAAGCCGGCAATCAAGCGCGCCGGCGTTGTGTTACCAGCCCAGCACCAGCAACCACCCAACACCGCGGGGCATCTGCACATCTTAGCCCGGGAGGAGCGGCGCGATGAGAAAAGCCTTATCTCTTTGCTTTCTGATTTGCGTCGGCTTGTCGGCGCAGCAGATTCCTCCGCCGACGGATCTGCCCAGCCAGCCATTCTTTATCAAGCAGACCTGGTATATCGGCGGGAGCGGCTCCTGGGACTCGGTGACGATGGACCCTTCGGCGGGCCTCCTGTACATCGCGCATGGCTCGCAAGTGCAGGTAGTGGATGTGCATTCCGGATCTCTGGCGGGAAGCATCACCGGGTTCCAGGAGGCTCGTTCCATCGCGCTGGACGACACCGGGCAGGTGGGATACGTCAGCGACGGCGAGGCCGGCGAAGTGAAGGCTTTTAACCGCCGCACGTTCGACGTCACGGGAACGGTTCACACGGGCGCGCAGCCGAGTGCCCTTGTCTATGAACCGCAAAGCGGCTTGCTCTTCGCCATCTGCCCGAATGCGACCATTCGAGGGCTCCATAGCCGGCAGGCCGGCAGCGGCCGGAATGGTCGTTCCGCAACCGGCCGCGGGGAGAATCACCGCAATGGCGCGCAGCAGACTGCGGCCGCGAGACCCACCTCCGTCATCATCGTCATCAACACACAGCCGCTTGAGAAAGTGGCGCAGATTCTTGTGTCTGGAACCCTTGGCCTGGCGGCGGCCGATACCAGGGGCCAGGTGTACGTCACCGTGAAAGACCGCAACGAGATTGCGCGGCTGGACGCATCCAGTCTCCGCGCCCGGCTACGCTGGCTGCTCTCGGGTGAAGAGCAGACGCAGGCCTCGGCGCAGGCGGCAGAGCAGAGGCCTGGAGATGCGTGGCATGTGGATGAGCCCCTGACGCTGGACTGGAGCCGTTCCGCGCATCCGTCGCCTTCGGACGAAGGCCACATGCGGTTGTTTCCCATAGGTCCGGGTTGTGTGGATCCCCAGGGCATGGCCGTCGACAGCAATGACATGCGGCTGTTTGCCGCGTGCCGCAACATGAAGTTGATTGTGCTCAACACCGGCACCGGAGAGATCGTGGCATCCATTCCCACCGGGCCGGGCATCGACGCCGTCGGCTACGATCAGGAGCGGGGATTGATCTTCCTGGCCAGCGGGAGCGGCGATGGAAGCCTCAGCATCCTCTCCCAGCAGGTGCCCGACATCTACGCTGTTGTTCAGAACCTTCCGACGCGGCGACAGGCGCGCTCGCTGGCAGTGGATCCGCAGACCGGCGCCGTCTACCTGGTGACGGAATACCTGGGATTGGACCTGGCTGCTTCAGGCGGCATCGGCGATATGCGATCCAAGCCGGTAGAAGGCAGCTTTCAGGTGCTCAAGATCGGGAACTGACGCTGGCTGTATATGCATGCCGAATCCCAGACTGTAATCTCCACAACAATTTCACTTAGAACGGGTTGGTACAAACCAGTAAATTCTCGCTTGCGGACAGGATCAGTATGGCGCGTTTCTTGTCGGGCATGCTTTTTGCCTTCCTCTGTTTTTGTGTGCCGGCGCGAGCTGCCGGGCAGGCGGCTTCACCCGGGTCCACTCCCACTTTCCAGGTCAACGCAAACCTGGTCGTTCTCGATGTGACGGTGACGGACAGTCATGGCGATGCCGTCCGCGGGCTCACGCCGTCTGACTTCACGGTTCTGGAAAACGGCCGCCAGCAGACGATCCGGATCTTCAGGGAGCACACCGCCGGTGAGCAGGCAACGGCGCCGGCTGTGCCGCGGCTTGCGCCCGGCACATTCACAAACTACACGCCCATTCCAGCTACAGGCCCGATCAATATCCTTCTCTTCGACGCACTGAATACCCCTGTGGCCGACTGGGGCTTTGCCCAAAAGGAAGTGCAGAAATATTTAAAAGAGTATCCACCTGGCGCGCCGATGGCGATCTTCGGCCTGAGTTCACAGTTGCGTCTTTTGCAGGGCTTCACTTCCGATCCCGAGACTCTGCGCGCCGCGCTCAACGGCAAAGCCCTGAAGGAGCTATGGAACAATCTGGGTGTCTTTGGCCAAATGAAAAGGACCGCGAACGGCCTTTTCTACGGCTACGGGCGGCGCGGCGACATGGAGCAGATTCGCATCAGCTACACGCTCGGCGCTTTCAATCAGCTCGGCCGCTATCTCAGCAGCATCCCCGGCCGAAAGAATCTTATCTGGATATCCGCTTCCTTTCCCATCAACAATCTCGCCGGTCCCGGAGCCCTCGGAGTTATGCCTGACATTCTTGTCTCGTTCGAGGACGAGTTTCGCGACACGACGGACCTGCTTGACCGCAGTCAGGTTGCCGTATATCCCGTGGATGCGCGTGGTCTGATGGTGGGCCCGATCGCGAGCGCTGCTCACGCGCGCGCACCGGGGCCGCAGACGGAATCAAATTTCCTCACCACGATCGAGTACGAACACCAGGCCATGACTGAGATCGCCGATGGAACCGGAGGCAAGGCCTTCGTCAACACCAATGGCATTGCGAAAGCTGTCGCGGAAGCAGTCGAGGACGGCGCCGACTATTACATGATCGCGTATACGCCCGCCGATCAGCGCTGGAACGGACGATACCGGAATGTTCATATCCAGGTCGCCCGCCATGGCGTTGCGCTGGCGTATCGCCATGGCTATTATGCCGACGATCCGGATGCGCCGATCCACCCCGACAGGGCTGCGAATGCTCCCAACGCTCCCGCTCCGTACAACGCCATGGACGCAGCGATGGAGTGGGGCAGTCCAGGGCCAACCCAGATTCTCTTCGACGCCAGCGTGCGCCCGTTTGCCGGGATCTCGCCGCGGCTGGCGCCCGGCAATCGGAAAACGGCCAAGATGAAGGGCCCCTACCGTAGCTACTCCGTTCGATTCGATCTTGATCCACGCGAGCTTGACTGTGCGCCCGCGCCCGGCACGGTCCACCAATGTCTGCTGGATTCGGTTGTCTTTGTCTACAATGCGGACGGAACCCGCGTGAATCTGCAAGCTGACCGGTTGAGGCTCTCGATTCCGCCCGCGCGCTGGAAGGCGTGGTCGCGAAGTGACCTTCACTTCCGCAGGACGATCAGTGTGCCGGTAAAAGGAGATTACTTTCTGCGTATTGGCGTTCTGGACGATCGCTCAGGCCGCATCGGCGCGCTGGAGGTTCCCGTTACGTCGGTGAGCAAGCTGTCGTCCCTGTCCGCCAGGCTAAATTGATCAGTTCCAGTGGCTTCTTTTTTACCGCAGAAGAGGACTTTGTGGTGACAGTGGGAAGGTCCCCAAGATTGGCCTGGATAGAAATGGCGGCGCAATATGCGCCGCCATTTTCAGCAAGGATCGCCTTAGTGCTTTGCTTTCGGCGGAAAGTCCCGGAACATATGGTCGATGTCCTGGTAAAGCCGGGCCCGGTTCTTCGATGAATTACTGGTAAGCTCGCCTCTGGAGACGCCGCGCCAGAGCAGCTTCTTTGACCTTGCATCGAACATATCGATCACAAGGTGGGCCTTGCGCACCGTGACCGTGGAGGTGGTTGTCTGCTGGAAGCCTCCGTCGTCATCGTCACCCCAGCCCCAGCCGCCCCAGCCCCAACCATCACCCCAGCCGTCGCCGAGGTTGTTGTAGTAGGTTTCGGCTTCATGCTCGTCGTGAATGTTGTCGGTGGCCAGGATGGTGATGTGACCTCCTGATGGAACTTCCTTCCAGCCACCTTTCTGCAGCCAGTGATTGACGGCCCGCTTGATGCGATCCTGATTCAGTTGGTTGGAGACCCGGACTGCGCCCCAGGAATATGTGTGGTAGTTTCCCCAATTGGCCTGATGGTTGTAATCAACTTTAATGGAATCGGCAAATCCTGCGGTTGAAAAAATTAGCAGAGCGGCGCATACGGCGGCCGCCAGAGCAAAACGAAACTTCATGGAAGAACAACCCTCCTTATTTCCTTCTTTCGCTCACTATCCGAAAAACCCTGTTGGTGAAACTGATGCCAGGTTGGATGTGCCGGTTGTCTCAAAGAAGCGGGCGTGCTTCCACTCAAGCCGCTCTCAACCCCTCCGCCAGCCGGCGAGTGGCGCCGGAGGGTGGGTTAGCCTGTGGCGCGTTGCCGATCACTTTTGCGGAGGTGTGGAGGGCTGCTGGGATGGCTGGGATGGTTGCCCGGACTTGGTGATGTCCTGGCCGTTATAGATGATCGTGGCTGTTGAGCCAAAGCGCTTGTAGTCGGTGTACTTGATGACCTCACGGATGTGCACGTCCTGGTCCATATATCCGTAGCCGCCGGCAAAGTGGAGAATTCCTTCGCCCTTGGTATAGACCGGGAACCAGTAGTGGCCGTCGATCTGCTGGCGCCAGGTGATAAAGGGCGGATGCAGGTCCTCCTGGCCTTTCTTGGTGTCGTCGGGGACCATGCGTCCGTCAGTAACCACGATCTGCAAGTCGGTGGCGTCAACCCAGATGCGCCCGTCCAGGTACCGCTTGTGTTTTTCGATCACCTTTGGCGTGACGTCAAAAACGTAGCAATCCACCTGATCGATTTTCTGGCGGCCAACGTACTTGATGTTGTACTCGGGCACCTGGCCGGTCGTGAGCACGAATGGGTAATTGTGTTGGATGTCCTGGAAGTCAGAGGGAGACA
>JAJZNH010000071.1 GCA_021811745.1 Acidobacteriota bacterium | reverse complement strand
GCCCAGCAACACCTCAAAATTGCGCAGGCTGCCGTCGGGGCGTGCTGCGCGCTGCAAAATCGGATCGATGGCAGATGGATGCAGAAGCATCTCTGCTGCGGCCTGCGTCCCGGCAGCATCCAGACCTTCCAGAACGAGCAGGTGGCCGTTGCCGCTGAGGTTGGGGAGAAATCCGATCAGGGCGAAGGTTTCGTGCGCGGGTTCGTTCCAGTGGCTTTCGTAAGACGCTGCCTCGCCCGCCTGAGGTTTCAGATTGAGGATCGTGGCACTTTGCATGCCCGGCCGGTCAACGATCCGGAAGTTGGCGTTAAATTCGGCGATAGACGCCCAGGGATTGCTGCTCACCGAGCCGATGATAATGGCGTTCGCGCGTTTCAGATCGTCAAGCCGGAGATCGCGCGGGAAGCGGACGGAGACGCGCTGCTGGCTTTCTTCCGGCAAATGCGCAAGCTCCGCGGCAATCTCTAGATCGACGAACGGAGTCAGTTCCTGTGTCCGCAGATCCTGCGCGCTGTGCGCGTCAATCCCTGCAAGAGGCGCATCCTGGTAACCGCCTCCCACATATTCGGCGAGTGGCACGGGGCGGTGCGAGAGGTCTTCAAGAAGATTGAAGCCTGCATCAGACGGGATAATGTAGCAGTTGGCCGGGCCTCCGAAAAGTGCCGCCCACAAGCGATGCGCCGGCGTCTGTGCCGCGCCGGATGCACGGGCGCGGACCGCGGTGTGCCAGGTGAGGCCGATGATCCCTGCGCTGTAAGCAACGGCCAGTGCTGCGCCAAGCGCAATGACCTTCCACTTCCATCGAAAGCGCATGCCCGCCTTCGCGCTGCGAGCGGAGACCAACTGCGGCTGCGCGGGTCCGTCTGCTGCGCCGGCCTCTGCCCAGGTCTCTTCATCCTGGCAGCTTTCTGAAGCCGGAATGAAGACCGGGACATATCCGCCGAGCGGGATCTCAATACGAACCGGTTCGTTCTTGCCCTGATTCGCAAAATGCTCCGCCAGACGTTTGCGCAGCAGACGCGCATAGCTGCGGACAATATTGTCCTCAAGCGTGCGATAGTCCGGCGGCCGGTCAAAGACCTGTACGCCAATTTGATGCTCGGTGATCTCACTGGCGCGTCCGGCAAGGGTCTCCGCCACAACGAAGAGAAGAAATTTTGACAGCAATGGAGAGTGGACGAAATGTGGTCCGGCAACCACACGTTGTGCAAGCTCCCCGTGCGGATTATTTTCGAGATAGCGAGGCGAGTCCTGGCGGAGCATCGCCACTTTCTTCGCGGGTTTGATCGCAGTGAAACGCACCATGAGGGTCATCTCCCCGCGGCGATCGAGATGCGGAAGTCACCTTCCATCAAATCTGCGGAACTGCAGGGGCATGTAACCCGATCATGGATACGTCTTGCCCTTAAAGCCGGCCCACAGAGCTGTGCCTTCTGGAGCCCCGGCTTCTGCCCTGGCCCCATGCGCGGCCACGCCTCCTCTACCCGTCATGAATATCCTGCAAGTAGACCAAGGCCCGCATGCCGGTCATCGAAGATCATCCTTCCCTTTCGGAACCGGCTCAGCCACAGCGGTTTTTCCCGCCGCCGCATCGGTCGTGTTTTAACTGCCCGGTTTATCCCCGCCGCCAGCACCGGAGGGCGTAACGCTTCGTCTGGAGCTTTTACCAGGCATTTGTTCGCCCTCTTCGTCTTGCCTGCGCGCCAAGTGACGGTTGATTGCCACAGCAACCCTTCCGTTTTGGGCTCGCCAGTCTGACTTTGATTCAGGCAACCGCGTGAAACCGCCGACTAAACGCGACCATCTTTTACTGCATTTAGATAGCAATCTATCACTATTTCAAACAGCCTGCAAGCTTCTTCTGATCAATAAGTTGAGGGAATTGCACACATGTGCATACACCCCTAACCCCCTCCGTGCTAACACTTGCGCTCGCATAAAGATGTGGACTACTTTGCCTTTGCTCGCAAAAAAGCAACCGAGCGACTTAGAAATTTTGGAGGGCAATATGGAAG
Organism: Acidobacteriota bacterium; assembly: GCA_021811745.1. Next base: position 3,442 of record JAJZNH010000071.1, on the reverse strand, counting down.
CGCAAACTCGTTCCAGGTTTGCAGGCTCGTGTCTGATAATTTTGGGCTTGCTGATCTTTGCGTGCCTGCCTGGCCAGCTGACGGCTCAGATGGACCGCGGATCGATTACCGGCACGGTCTTGGACCCGACAGGCGCAGTGGTTCCAAACGTAAAGATCGTGCTGACCAACAATGCAACCAACGTCGGCATCACGACCGAGTCCACGCAGACGGGCACATACGTTTTCGACCGCCTGCTTCCCGGCATATACACAATCGAAGCCGAGCAAAGCGGATTTCAGAAATTTGTCGCGAAAGATCTCAGTGTCCATGTGCAGATGGTGCTGACACAAGATATCCATCTGGTCACAGGCAGTGTGCAGGAGACTGTTACTGTGACCGGGGCCTCACCGCTCCTTGAAGCTGCCAATGCCGCGGTTGGCCAGACCATCACCGATCAGGCCGTGGCCAATCTGCCGCTGGTAACCCGCGACTGGGGTTCGCTGGCCCAGCTCTCCGCAGGTGTTGCCACAGCCGCGCCCAATAGCGTCACCCCCAATTCAGGGACCACCGCCAGTTCCTACTTCTCCGTAAATGGGGTGAACCTGTGGCAGAACGACTTCCGTTTGAACGGCATCAACGATAACATCGAGATCTACGGCGGAAACTATACGGGCACCAACGCTGCCATCGTGCCGCCGCCGGATGCCATCCAGGAGTTCAAGGTCCAAAGCGGGGATTTCAACGCAGAGTTCGGCCACTCGACGGGCGCCGTTGTCAACGTGGCCATCAAATCCGGCACCAATGCACTCCATGGCAACCTGTGGGAGTATCTTCGCAATGACGTCTTCAACGCGAACTACTTCTTCAACAGAACGTGCACATCTTCCGGTTGCACGAGCAAGCCGATTCCGGAGTACCGCCAGAACATCTTCGGTGGGACCGTCGGTGGCCCGGTGATCATTCCCGGGGTCTACAACGGCAAGGACAAGACATTCTGGTTCTTTGACTACCAGGGGCAGAGGTATGTGCAACCCGTGCCTTACACCGCAACCGTGCCCACGGCCGGAATGATCAGCAGCGGTTTTACCAACCTTCAAGACAACATCACATATAACAGCGGCTCAGGTACAGATGCCCTGGGGCGTAAATTTCCGCACGGCACCATTCTCGATCCCGCGACGACACGCTCTTTGGCTGCGGGCGCGCGAGATCCGATTAGCGGCTTGGTGAACTCCTCGGCGAATACCATCTATGTCCGCGATCCCTTTTACCATTGCACGACTGGCGGGTGCAATGCAGCCAATTACGCGGCCGGTGGCCCGCTGACCGGGATCACGGACTTCACCACCGCCGGCCAGATGGCGCTCCTTAACATCATTCCCACGGGGCGGATCGACCCGAACGCGGTGAAGCTGCTCGGTCTCTATCCGGCGCCAACCCTTTCCGGAGCGCTCGCCAATAACTTCACCTGGGTGCCCAAGCAGAGCCAGAACAACGACACCTGGGACATCCGTATCGACGAGAACATCAACGCCAAGAACATCCTGTTCGGAGTCTTCGATCGAAGCCTGTTTACAAGAAACGTTCCGGGCAACCTGCCGGGTCTGGCCGTAGGACAAGGCGGCGCCCGCACCGATAGTCTCCCTGCCTATGCGTGGGCGGTCGGCTATACGCGCATCTTCACGCCGACATTGACCAATGAGATGCACGTCGGCATGGTCCACAGCGACAAGATCCAGCGCTCCATTTATGGCAATACCTTTGGAATTCCTGCCCAGTACGGCATCCAGGGAGTTCAACAAGTGGCCAACAACGGCGGCATACCGCCTTTCTACATTAACGGGTTCAGTAACCTCGGCGTGGGCAACTACACGCCGACGTTGCAGTACGTCTACAGCCTTGAAGGCGCCGATAGCGTAACCAAACTGTACCGCAACCACACCTTCAAAATGGGGATCCAGATCGACGACCTGGTCGGTGATATTTCGCAGCCGCCGCAAGGGCGCGGCAACTTCAACTTTAACGGCCAATTTACCGACATTCCGAACATAAATAGCAACCTGGTGGGTGTCGGGCAAATGCTCCTGAGCCCGATCACGTCGCTGGTCAGCCCCAACGGCATGGCCGGCGTCAATTATGTCGGCGGTATGAATCAGTTTTCCGGTTCCAACATTGCGGCTACTGACGATCAGCGCTGGTACTGGGGCGCCTACGCCCAGGATGACTGGAAGATCACCCCGAAGCTGACTCTAAATCTCGGCCTGCGTTGGGATTACTTCACGCCTTATGCGGAGACGAAGGGCCGCCAGGCAAACTTCATCGCCAAGGGTGGGAACGGCAACACCGGCATCTACTACATGTCAACCAAGGGATGCGCGGTAGCCCGATCCACTTCGTTCAATAATCTGCTGGCATCGAGCGGCATTGCGCTGAACTGCGTGCCCGATCTGGCATTGGGAAATGCGCAAAAGACCAACTTTTCGCCACGCGTAGGGTTTGCTTATCGCCTGACTCCAACGATGGTCGTGCGCGGAGGATTTGGCACGGCGTACGGAGCGTTAGGCAATCTTGGGTATGGCGGAACGCTCGGCACCAACTATCCATTTGTGTATGTGGCACAATTCCCAGCCCCCGACTCCCAGCATCCGCTCCTGCTCAGCAATGGGCATCCGGCCACCTTGGAGGAGTCGTTCACCACGGTCAACTTCCAGGATCCGACGGTTAACAGCGGGCAGGGACTCAACCTCTATGGCCGTCAATTCAACTTCCAGACACCCTATGTTCAGACCGAGAATTTCACGATTCAGAAACAATTCACGTCGCACGATGCTCTTGAAGTCGGCTACGTGGGTAGCCAGGGCCGTCACCTGGACAACCTGGGATACAGCAACTCCAACACGCAATTTCTTAGGCTGGGAGCAAACCCCCAGAATTACATTCCATTTCCGAGTTTTGGTCGCAATGCAACCTACGAATCGACCAATGCGACAAGCAATTACAACTCGTTGCAAACAACCTATGAGCATCGGCTGAGCGCCGGGCTGTATCTGCTCACTAACTACACCTGGAGCAAGTGCATGACCGATCAGCGCACTCAGGCGGGGCAGTACCAAGGCGGGTACCGAGCCGAGTGGCTCCCCGGCTTCGGGGTCAAGGGTGACTACGGCCTTTGCGACGCTGACGCGACCAACATTTTTCACCTCTCAGGCTCGTGGAACTTGCCATTCGGCCGCGGGGAGAGATTCCTGAGCAACATTAATAAAGCCGCAGATCTCGCCGTGGGCGGATGGGTCTTCAACTTCATCTACAGCTTCCAGAGCGGCCAACCGACCACTGTCACCTGCGCAACTGCAACCTCAGCCAGCTTTGGTTGCTATGCCAACGTGGTGTCGGGGCAGAGCCTCTATTCCGGCCCGCACAACTACACGCAATGGCTTAATCCCAAGGCTTTTGCTCAACC
>JAJZNH010000894.1 GCA_021811745.1 Acidobacteriota bacterium | reverse complement strand
AATCCCGGTGGTCTTCGCTTTTCACGGCTATCCTTGGCTCATTCACCGGCTCACTTATCGCCGGCACAACCACGATCACCTTCACGTGCGCGGCTACAAGGAAGAGGGCACGACAACCACGCCCTTTGACATGTGCGTGCTCAACAACATTGACCGTTTCCAACTGGCGCTCGATGCCATCCTGCGCGTACCGCGCCTTGCCTCGCAAGCTGATGCCGCGCGGCAGTGGTACTCCGAGGAGATCCAGCGCCATCGCCTGTATGTAGCCGAAAACGGCGACGACCTTCCTGAAGTAAGGGACTGGCGCTGGCCGCAACCCAGGAATGAACTAACACCGCTAAGGAATCGCTGAATAAGTCGAGGCACGACTTTAGTCGTGCCGAAACAGCCAACAGATCAACCGGGCTTTAGCCCCTAAGGAGATGCAGAATTCAATACCAGGACTTATTCGGCGTCTCCCTAACTCCGCTAACACGCGCGAAGCGCGGCTAACTCGCTGACCTGCTCAGCCATAACTCTCAGAGGTACTTTTGAATGCCTTCTTTGCCCGTACTGGTTTTGAACAGCGGTTCTTCTTCAATCAAGTTCTCCGGCTATGAGGCTGTCAACGGCCAGCGAACCAAACTCTTCGAGGGCGCAGTCGATGGCATCGGCACCGATCTCGGTCAGTTCTGGATCAAAGACGCCGATGGCAAAAAGCTCGTGGATCAAAACCCGGCACTGCCCACGCGCGCCGTCGCTTTCAAGCTGGTGGCCGATGCTTTGCACTCCGGCAAGTTTCCCATGCCCGTAGCGATTGGCCATCGCATGGTCTGCGGCGGCCCGACGGTGCAGAAGAACCAGCTCATCACGCCGGAGCTGATCGACGAGATGGAGCGCTATACCGCCTTCGCGCCGCTGCACACGCCTATCGCCATCTACATCATGCGCGAGTCGTTGCACATTTTTCCCGGCGTGCCCAACTTTGTCTGTCTCGACACCTACTTCCATCGCACCATGCCCGAGGTGGTCACGCACATGCCCATCCCCGACGAGTATGCGGCGATGGGCGTGCGGCGGTACGGCTATCACGGCATTTCCTATGAATCGATCGTCCACCAGCTCCAGCCCAGCGTGCCGGGGAAGCTCATCGTCGCGCATCTTGGCAATGGCGCTTCCATCACCGCCATTCGCAATGGTCAGTGCCTCGACACGTCGATGGGCCTCACGCCGACCGGCGGCCTGATCAGCGGCACGCGCACCGGTGACATCGATCCCGGCGTGCTGCTCTTCATCCTGCGCAAGATTGCGGAGACCACGAGCGATGCCACCGCCGCCGCCGACAAGCTGGAGGTGGTTGCCAGCAAGAAGGCCGGCCTGCTGGGCGTGAGCGGCCTTTCCAACGATATGCGCGAGCTGCGCGAAGCCATCCAGGCCGGCAATGCCAAAGCGCGCCTCGCTGTGGACAAATTCACCTGGACCATCGCCAAGTGGATTGGCAGCTTTGTGGCCGAGCTGGGCGGGCTCGATATGCTCGTCTTCACCGGCGGTATCGGCGAAAACGACATCGCCTCCCGCGCCGAAATCTGCTCGGGCCTGGGCGCTTTGGGTATTGTGCTCGATCCAGCACGCAACAATGTACGTGGCCCCGCGATCATCTCCGCGAAAGACTCACCGGTAACGGTACGCGTGATTCCGCCCGCCGAAGATTTAATGATCGTGAACCACGTGATCCGCCTCATGGGTGAGTGATCGGGAGAAATGATCGCTGATTGCGGTACAGATGATTCTCACCAAATTCTTTATCGATCGCCCTTATTTGTCATGCGCGTAATGCCGCGCGTTGCGGCCATCGGAGGCAGCCGTCTCGCACCTGTTCTACACTGAAGGGTTGCCTAGGGAGACTTCATCCGTGCCTCTTGCCGCTGCTTCTGTAGATGCCCAGCGCCTTCCCTCACGCGCATTGCGCCGCTTCGCCTGGGGAGTGTTGGCCTACTTTATCGCCGTCATTCTTTGGGGCGCTCTGGTTCGCGCCACCGGCTCGGGAGCGGGCTGCGGCGACCACTGGCCTCTGTGCAACGGCACCGTCATCCAGCACTCCGCCAGCGAAGCCACCATGATCGAGTTCACTCACCGCATCACCAGCGGCATTTCGTTTTTCTCTGTCGTGGGACTGCTGATCTGGACCTTCGCCGCGACCAGGCGCGGCCACCTGGCGCGCAGTGCTGTCGTTGCCGCCGTGATCTTCACGCTGGTTGAAGCCGCTCTCGGAGCGCTCCTCGTCAAGCTCGGCCTAACCGCAGGAAGCCAGTCGCCGCTGCGCGCGCCCTACCTCGCGTTGCACCTGACCAATACGCTGCTCTTGCTGGCCGCGCTTACCCTCACCGCACACATGCTCAGCCGCAGTGAGGGCTATTTGAGAGACCGCATCCGCGTCGTCGCCCCCGCGGGAGCCATCTCCTGTGTTGTCATCATCCTGATCGTCGGTGTTACCGGCTCACTGGCCGCGCTGGGCGACACGCTCTTCCCGGCATCTTCACTGAGTACGGCTCTGACGGAGGACTTCTCCTCGACAAGCGCGTGGCTGGTACGCTGGCGCTGGACGCACCCTACCGTCGCCTTCCTCTCCAGCGTCTTTCTCATCTGGCTTCTGGTGCGCGCCGTCAAGCGCTCCGCCTACTGGGACAATCGCAGTCTCTCTGCACTGGTCCTGATCCTGCTGGCAGTGCAATATCTGCTGGGCCTGCTTGATGTCATCCTGCTGGCGCCGGTCTGGCTGCAAATCGTGCACCTGCTCGGCGCTGACGTGCTGTGGGCCGCACTGGTGGTATTGGCGGCGCGTCTGACGCTCCAGCCCAAGGAAGCTGGAGAGCGGCGGCGTTAGTCCGTCGCGAACCGAGATAGTAGATCGAGCGAGGGAGGTTTCCCCCATCAGGTGTCCAAAAGCGAGGCGCATGGGGGTAGCCAGCAGAGCCCGTGGTGCGGCCACAATGCACCGAATTCAATCGGAATCGTTCAATTTCGGTTTAATGAATAACGTGAAAGGCGCGTTTCCACCGCGTGTCTGGGAACAATTGCACGAGGACCTGGCCGATCCATGCGAGCCGATGAGCGGATCCTGCCCGTTCAAGTTGTTCCTCCGTGGCCTTGAACGACCAGTACTTGAGCAGCGGACGGCCAATGATGATGGCGCGCGGCACAAATCCCCAGTAGCGCGAATCCTCCCTATTTTGCCGGTTGTCGCCCATCATGAAGTACATGCCCGGAGGCACAACGAGATCTCCGTCCTCGATGTATTTCGGAAAGGAGCCATTCTACGATTGGGTCGAACCAGGAACCTCAGCGGGCGGCATGGCCGGAAAATCATCGAGAAACTCATTGAAGGTCTCCGGCGAGGTGGACTGGACGCAGGGCTCCGACTGCGCCACGCCGTTAATGATCACAATGCCATTGCGCAGGTGAATGTGATCGCCCGGCACGGCTATGAGACGCTTGACCAGGAAAAGATCCTCAGGATTACCATTGGCGTCTGTTGGATCACCGGGCGAAAACGCCGCCTTGATGAACACCGCCGCATCCCCGAATGAAAGGCAGTCAGCCGTCAATGCACTCCGGACCGCCGGCCCCACGACAGCCTGGAGCTCGATCTTCCGCGAAATTGAATTGAAGCCGTGGCAACAATACGCCGAATTGAACTGCAGCCGTCAAACTGCATCCACAGTAGCAGGAGCAAGGAACTGCCGAACCGGCTCCGGATGGCATCTGCGCGTCCAATTCCGTCAGGAACGGCAGGAGACACCGTAACCACCATCGATCCACGCCGAAAGTCAAACCAATGAGAATCAGGCTATGATTTCAGACACCGCATAGGCGGGAGTGGAATCGCATCGGGATCACAGAAAGGAGGGAATATGCGCTCCTGGTCCTTATCCGTCTGCATCGGACTGTCTCTGATCGCCGCGCCGGCCCTTTCAGCCGCCTCCAGCGTTGAGAAGATCAAGAACCCCATAGTCGCCGTCACTGAGGACACGCTTGCGCCGGGTGAGTCAGAGGCGATCCTCAGCGATCACCCCAGCGTCGTCGTTCCCATGGCGAATGGCTCGGCCCAGTTCATCGCCTCCGGCGGCGGCGCGCAGGCGCAGGCTTTCAGAAGAGGAGGCGTCATCTTTCACGGTATCGGGTTCACCGCCATCAAAAACGATGGCGCCTTGCCGTTGCACTTCGCCCGTATTGAGTTCCTCACCGCCGGCAAGCCTGAAACATGGGGCAGCGCGGGGTTGACGCCGAGTTACAAGATCCTTCTCGATAACCGCTACGCCCGCGTTTACAGCATCCGGATTGCGTCCCAGGAATCGGAGCCGTTGCATACTCACCATGACCGCGTCGTCGTCGTGCTTGCCGGAGCAACGCTCGAACATATTCTGCCCAACGGCAAGAAAGAGCCGGTGGACCTGAAAACAGACGAGATTGCCTGGCACTGGGCAGCCACGCACAAGGGGCACAACCTGGGACAAACAGACTTCTGGGCAATCATCGTGGAGCCGAAATAGGTGCTCTGCGGATTACTGCCGCATCTGCACAATGCCGCTCATTGGCGCCGCGGTATTCCATAATGAACCAACGGCTGGCCAAGCCTTTCCTTTTTCCTGAAGACAGCGAGATACGGATGGCAAATTACGCCCGATCACCGGAAATGTCACACCGGCAATGGATGATGGTTCTGCTGCTGACCATCTCCGTCGTGGTGAATTACAGCGACCGCAGCAACCTCTCCATCTCCGCGCCGCTCATCGCACACCAATTTGCGCTGGATCCGCTGCGGCTTGGCGCTTTGCTCTCCGCCTTCTTCTGGACCTACGCGCTGATGCAGATCTTCGGTGTGGCCGGCTATCTGGCGGACAGGCTGCCCGTAGGCTGGGTCATGCTCGGCGGCTACAGTTTGTGGTCGGTGGCTACCATCCTTGCCGGTTTCACCTCGGGACTCACCACCCTGTTCCTCGTCCTCTTGCTCCTCGGCGTCGGCGAATCGGTGGCCTATCCCTGCTATTCGCGCATCTTTGCCGAACTCCCGCCCCAGCACCGCGGACGCGCCAACGCCATCGTCGACACTGGAACAAAGATCGGCCCCGCCCTGGGAGCCTTTCTGGGTGGGCTCATCCTCGTGCACTCTGGCTGGCGCATGCTTTTCTTCGTGCTGGGCGCTGCCGGCCTCCTGTGGATCCTGCCCTGGCTGCGCGTGATGCCTCGCCCGCGGCATGTTACCGCCGCACACCAATCCGCCTGCGATGTGCCGACCGTTGCCGGCTTCGCCCAGTTGGTACGCACGCGGTCTGCCTGGGGAACCTTCCTCGGCCACTTCAGCGGGAACTACTTCTTCTATTTCCTGCTTACCTGGCTTCCCACCTACTTCGTGCGCGAAGAACATCTGTCGATCCGCGCTATGTCGCGCCTCACCGCCGGGGTGTTTCTGCTCAGCGCTGTC
>JAJZNH010000920.1 GCA_021811745.1 Acidobacteriota bacterium | reverse complement strand
CGACGCGGCCTTGCTCGACCGCCGCCCCAGCGTCGCGCTCGTCGTCTTCAAACAGCCCGATGCATCCACTATCCCCGTCAACGAGAGCGTTCGCCGCACCCTCGCCGCGACCCTCAAGCAGCTTCCGCCCGGTGTCCGCTGGGTCAGCATCTATAGCCAGGGCCATCTCGTGCACAGTGTCGGCGCCGACCTGGGCCGGAATCTCCTCATCGGAGGCGTCCTTGCTATCGGCGTGCTGCTCTGGGTTCTCGGCGCTGGCCGTGGTATCTGGATCCTTGTCCTCAGCATCCCGCTCTCGCTGCTGCTTGGGATCGCGGGCCTCTACGCCACGGGCCAGAGCCTCAACCTCACGACCCTCGGCGCGCTTACTGTCGCCGTCGGCCTGCTCTGCGACGACGGCATCATCGTCCTTGAAAGCATCTACCACCGCTGGGAGCAGGGCGATGAGCGCTGGCCCGGCGTCGTCCGCGGTCTGAAAGACATCGCCGGTCCCGATGTTACGGGCACTCTCACCACGGTCTCATCTTTCGCGCCGCTGCTCTTCGTCGGCGGACTCGCCGGGTTGTTCTTCATCCCCTTCGCCCTGGCGATGACTTTCTCGCTTCTCGCCTCGCTGCTCATTTCTGTCAGCCTCATCCCCCTCAGCCTTGGCTTCCTTAAAGCCAAAGCCCGTACCAAACCCACCTCCGCCGGGAAGGCTCTCGATTTCCTTCGCAGCAAAAACGAGCGCCTCTTCGGCTTAGTCGCCCGTCATCCCCGCTGGAGCCTAGCCGTCTGCGTGGTACTGCTCCTGGCCAGCCTTGCCGGGCTCGTCTTCGTACCCATCGACTTCCTTCCGTTACCCAACGAAGGCGTTCTGCTCGAAAGCTTCACCCTGCCGCCCGGCAGTTCACTGGTCGATACCGAGGCCGCCGTCATGAGCATGACCCGGCGCATGGCCGCCGACCCAGCCGTCAGCCATATCTTCACCCGCATAGGCTCGCCCTCCAACGGCATTTACACCGAACCCGCTTACGCTGGCGAAATTCAGATCGTACTCAAGCCCAACGTCAAGGTCGACAGCCTCGAAGACCTCAGCGACCGCCTCATGAAAGAAAGCCGAACCCCGGGCGTGCAGTTATCCATGGACACACCCACCATCGAGCGCGTCGGCGAAAGCCTCTTCGGGCTGCCGCAGCCGTTCGTCATTGATGTCTACGGCAGCAATGTGTCCGAAATGCGCTCGCTTGCCGCGCAGATGGTCGAGCGCCTGCGTCCCATCCCGGCGCTCAGCGGCATCTTCAACAACGACGGCTATCTCATCACGCAGCTTCAGATCACGCCCGACATGAACGCTCTCGCCGCGCGCCACATCACGCCCGCCCAGCTCTACGCGCAAATCGCCCCGCTCTTCAATGGAGATATCGTCGCGCAGGTTCCCGAGGGCAACGTCCCGCTGGCGCTTTACATCCGCCTCGCCGACGCCCCCGATCACTCCATGGCCGAGTTGGCTCGCCTGCCGATCCGAACCGATGGCTGGACGCCCCTCGGCCAGCTTGCCACCATCCAACTGGCCCCCACGCCAAGCACGATCCGTCACATCGACGGTGCCCGCGCGCTCGAAATCCTCGCCACGCCGACCGGTCCTTTCAGCAGCACGATAGCGGCGGCGCGCAAGGCCCTCACGGGCCTGCAGATGCCATCCGGCTACCGCTATCAATTCGGCGGCCTCTTCCCGCAGCTTGAAGATGCAGCCATCGGCCTTCTCGCCGCGGCCCTTGCCGCCTTCGTGCTCATGGTCGCCATTATGATCCTGCAATTCGACGGCCTGCTCGTTCCCGGTCTGCTCCTGTTGCAAATTCCGCTCGCCTTCACCGGAGGCGCCGCCGCCCTGCTCATCAGCGGTGTTGGCCTCAATGCCATCGGCATGGTCGCCTTCCTCACGCTTGTTGGCATTGGCCTCAATCACGGCATCGTGCTTCTTTACCGCACTCGCCGCAATGAAGCCTCCGGCATGGACCCCGAATCCGCTGTCCGCGAGGCCATCCACGTTCGCTTCCGTCCCATCGCGCTCACCACTCTCACCGCCGTGCTCGGCATGTTGCCCACCGCCCTGGGCTGGGGCCAGGGAGCAGCGCCCGAACAGGGCCTTGCCGCCGTCGTCCTCGGTGGCATCCTCTGGAGCGCCATCCTCAGCACCAACCTTTTGCCCGCGCTTTACCTGCACATGCGACGCAAGCAACTCGCCAAGGAGGCCCAGCCATGAAATTCCGCCTTTCCATATCGAGCTCTGCCGTTCTGCTGCTCAGCCTTGCTCTCTGCGGTTGCGTGCATTACAAGCCTGAACCGCTGCCCATCGCCCCCGATCTCCAGAAGACGCCACAGATCAACGTCGCCGCCAAGCAGTACTGGCTCCCGGGTCTCGCGCCGCACGCCGTCTCGCCCAAGGGTCTGGACGAAACCACCGTCATGACGCTGGCCGTCTTCAACAATCCCGATCTCAAGGCCGCTCGCCTCCAGACCGGGGTCGCCAATGCTCAACTGCTCCAGGCCGGCTTGCTTCCCGATCCCCAATTCAACGCCAGCTTCGCCACCTCCGCCCTCGACTATGGCGGGGTCCTCGGCCTTAGCCAGCAGATCCAGACCCTGCTGACGCGTGGCGCCGCCAAGGCCGCGGCCAGAGCCGCCGGCCAGCAGGTCAACCTCAATATCCTCTGGCAGGAGTCGCAGGTCGCCGAGCAGGCTCGCGAGATCTTCATCCAACTCCGCGCCGATGCTCAACTCCAATCCGTCCTAACTTCCACGCGCGCCATCCTTCAGGACCGCTACAACCGCGACCGGGCCGCTATGCAGCGTGGCGATGAAACCGCCGGCACCGTCGCCGCTGACCTCAACGCGCTCGCCGACGCCGACACTACCCTCCGCCAGCTCCAGACTGAAGTCAACCTCAATGGCCACTCTCTCACCGCTCTCCTCGGTCTCGATCCCAACGCACATCTTCACCTCATCGGCCCCATAGCCATGCCCGCGCTTTCGCAAAGTGACTATGACAAAGCCATAGCCACGCTTCCGCAGCACCGCGCCGACCTGTTAGCTCTTCAGGCTGGCTACCGCAGTCAGGAGGAAACCCTGCGCGAGGCCATCCTTGCGCAATTTCCCGCGCTCAGCGCCGGGGTCGAGTTGGAGCGCGACCCCGTGGAAGGCGTCAATGCCTTCGGTCCCCGCGTTAGCCTAAGCCTACCCATCTTCAATCGCAACCGCGGCCAGGTAGCCATCCAGCAAGCCACCCGCGCTGTTCTCCGCCAGACCTACCAGGCCCGCCTCGACGCCGCGCAAAGCCAGGCCGACCAGGTTTGGCAAGCCTCCCGCATCTTGTCCGCGCAGATAAAAGACCTCGATGCCCAATTACCCGAGTTAGCCAAGACCGCCGCCGCTGCCCGGCAAAGCATGCGCCGGTACAATCTCGACGCCCCGCTTTACGTAACTCTCGAATCCAATCTGTTAACCAAGCGCGCCGAAGCCATTCGCCTGCAGGCATCTCTCGAAAGCGCGCGGTCGGCCCTGCGAACTCTGCTAGGTCTTCCATTCGAGTCCCAGTGAATGAATGACGGAGGATAAAGCCGCATCTTCTTTGCCGAAGAATAAGTTCCAGGCTTCTCTTTGTGCGTGCTTACTTGATCGCGGAGCATCGACTATGCTGTACTGGCGCTGCGTAACAATAAACGCAGATCCTGGCATATCACTGCCCTCGGCTCCTCGCGGACACTCACAATCCAAATGGACGGAATCAGTACAGCCCCCGAGCACACGATGCAGAGCAGCTACAAGTGGTGCGTCATTGCCATGCTGTGGTTCGCATGCTTTCTGAACTATGCAGATCGTCAGGCCATCTTTGTGCTGTTTCCGCTGCTGCGTGTTCACTTCCACCTCTCTGATATGCAGTTGGCGCTGCTCGGCTCATCATTTATGTGGACGTATGCCGGCTTTGGTCTGGTTACCGGCTGGCTCGGCGACTGGTGCTCCCGGAAGATGCTGATCCTGGCGGGTCTGCTCTTTTGGCTGGGCATCACCGGGGCTACCATCATCACGCACAAATACTGGCAACTATCTCTGTTGCGTGCGCTCAGCGGCATGTCGGAGGCCATTTACTTCCCCGCAGCGATGTCGATGATCAGCGATTACCACGGTCCCTCGACACGTTCCCGCGCCATGGCGCTGCATCAATCGGCCGTCTATGCGGGGACCGTGGGCGGCGGAGTTTTAGCCTCTCTGCTGGGCGAGCGATTCGGATGGCGCTCCAGTTTCATCGGCCTTGGGGCCTTGGGCTTGTCTGTCTTCTTCGTCTTGTTTCTCTTCCTGAAGGAGCCGCAGCGCTATCGCTCGATTCCTGAGCGATCCGGAGCAAGCCGGCACTCTGCGCGCATTGCTGTACGCGATATTCTCGCTGATACTCTGGCCGCGCCGCTTGTGCTCCGACTAATCGTCGCGTTTATCGGAGCCAACTTTGTGGCCATGATCTTCATGGTGTGGTTGCCGTCTTTCCTTTTTCGCAAGTTTCATATGAGCCTCTCCATGGCCGGATTCAACGCGACCATCTACCTGCAGGTTGCTTCAGTTGCTGGCGTGCTCTTTGGCGGCGTCCTGGCCGACATGCTGGCGCGCAGAGACCGCGGCGGAAGAATGAAAACCCAGGCATTCGGCTTGCTCGCAGGTGTCGCATTTCTCTTTCTTACTGGTTGGGCTCTGTCGCTTCAGCTTCTCGTCGCGGGCATGATTGGGTTTGGCTTCTCGAAAGGAATCTACGACTCGAATATATGGGCATCCTTGCATGATGTGGTGCCCCCGGAACGGAGAGCCGTCGCTGTCGGCATTATGAACTCGCTTGGATGGATCGGTGGAGGCGTGGCTCCTCTTGCCGTGGCAGCAGGCTCCAGGCGCTTTGGCATGGGAGATTGCTTGAGCGCTACCTCGCTCGTTTATGTTGTAGTCGCCGCCATTCTGCTCTGGAACGCCCGCCATGCAATTCGTGAGACAAGTCATCGCGCTCAGACAAAATTGCCGACATGACTTTGGATCGCTAATTTCATTGACGGGTTACTCTCCGGCAGCGCCCACCTCCACTTCAACGGCTGCGCTCCAGTGATTTTGCGGGTCGAACAAATTACAGTGAACCGCAATGAGCCTCTGATTGCTGATATCAACCAAGGGCATAACCCCAATTCGATTCGAAGTGATATTCTGCAAAGTCGTAAGCCGGACCCGCGATACTCCCTCTTACGGGAAGAGGCGCTGAGTCTGCAGGAGCCAGATAACTGATTTATTTCGAAAAACTTAGGAGGGAAATGTACTAATTCTTCCGGGCTATGCGTAAATCGCTCCTGAGCGTGCTGATGTCATGGACGAGTAATTTTCGTAACGCGATGTAGGGGTTTTCCCCGATTTGAAAACAATAGTGACATGGATGACCATTGAATATAGATAGCGGAG
>JAJZNH010000716.1 GCA_021811745.1 Acidobacteriota bacterium | reverse complement strand
GAATGCTCGACAGGTTGACGATGCGGCCTGCCGGGCTTTGCTTGAGTAACGGCAGCAGCGCCTGCGTAAGAGCCACCTGCGCAAAGAAGTTGGTAGCGAAAACCCTGTGGAGCAGATCAAGAGGGACGTCAGCCGCGCGATGCTCGGGGCCAGTGCTCGAAAAAGATGCAGCGGCGATACCCGCATTGTTGATGAGGATATCGAGTCGTCCATAACGGGAATTGAAATAATCGTAAGCAACCTGCGGGGCCGTAGGCAGGGTAATGTCGAATTCGAGTACATCGGCATCGGCGCCCGCGGCGCGCAGCTTTTCCGCCGCCTGCTCGCCCTGTACGAGATTACGTGAGCCGATGACGACTTTCGCAATGTCCTTGAGTTCGAGTGCAGTCTGGAATCCGATGCCTCGGTTCCCACCGGTAATGAAGGCAATTTTCTGAGACATAGGGAAGCTCTTCTCCTGTGCGCTTTGGATGTTTGGAGAGACAGAAACGGTGCAGCCGCTGGTTCCCGGCCCGGAAGAGTGCATGGAAGCGATCACGAATCAGCGGACGGCAAACTCTTCCAGGGAAAAGCTGTACTCTGGCAGAATGCCCGCCTCGGCGGCCATGCGGAAGAAGCCTCTCATACCTTCCAGACATTCGTTGTCGAGGACGTAGTGGATGTTGGAGGTCAGATAGGAGCGAATGGTTTGCTCGGGCATGGCGAACCTTGGCGACCACTCCGCGACCAGAGCCTCAATATTCTCGAGACCGTGATTGCGGGATTGGATGAGGTCTTCGGCAACTCTTTCATCCACCGGGCTGTCCGGCGCGGCGGCCCAGACGGCGGAGACGAAGGGCAAGCCGGTGTGGAAGAGCCACTCCTCGGCCATGTCGTGGTAGACGAGCTCTTCGCCGGTGCGCTCAAAGCGGTTGGCGCGCTCTTCCAGGGCGAGCAGAGCCGGGTCGCCGATGACGATGGCGGCGTCGGCTCGTTCGAGCATGGTGTCGAGGTCCGCGGGCATCGGCAGAAACGGCACCTCCGGATTGCCCCAATGATGAAAGAGAATGCGCGCGTAAGTGATCGTGGTGCGGCTGGCCGTGTCGGCGGCCACCGAGCGCAACGCGGCCAGGGGCTGAGCGGCACGGCGGACCAGCAGGAGCGAGCGGACCCGGCCCTTCGACGCGATCGTGCACCCCGGAAGAATGCGCAGGCCCGGGCTGGTGGCCAGGGCGGCAATGGGCACAAGACCGAGATCCGCCTCACCGGCGTTCAGGCGAGCTGCGCACTTAGATGGCAACATGCGGTCGATCCGATAGCGGAGGGCGAGCGGTGCATCGAGAGGCGGGTGCTCGAAGTCCCACATCAGCGGCGCAGGATTCAGAAAGTTGATGGCGGCAACCCGCAAACGAGCATCGGGATCTGAACTCACATTTCTTAGACTACCAATTTTGCGAGAAAGATTCGTGCGGCCCTGTCGGGGTCTGCTGGTGAGCTTGACATACGGCCCAGGCAAGAATAAGGTGAGCGCAATCCCATGAAATGAGGGCCCGGTTGTTTGTGTTGATGGTGGAAGCGTGCAATTGCCGGCCGGAGGCATGGCTGCGATGACGATGCCGGCCAATGACGTCGAAGCTCCCCGGCCGCAGGAAGTGGATGAGAAGCGACTGGCATGGCTGGCGCTGGCGATGACGCCCGGCTTGGGACCCAGGCGGATTCTGGACGCCATGCGGGGGATCGATGCGCCGGACAGAATCTTTGAGCTGACGCTGACACAACTCGAAGGGCTCAGGTTCCCAGCCGAAGCGGCGCAGTTTATCTTCGACGGCAAAGCCCGCAAAGCGGCCGAGCAGGAGTGGGCGCGCGTAGCGGCGCAGGCCGCGACCGTTGTGAGTCTCGCCTGTCCGGAGTACCCGGAGCGGCTCAAGGAGATTTACGACCCTCCCCCGGTACTTTGGGTGCGCGGCGATGTGCGTCTTTTGAAACGGCCGGCAATTGCCGTGGTCGGCACGCGGCATCCCAGCCCCTACGGAACCGGCATGGCGGAGATGCTGGCGCGGGACCTGGCGGCGCGGGGTCTGCTGATCGTGAGTGGCATGGCACGCGGAATCGACTCCTACGCGCATAAAGGGGCGCTGGCGGCGCGCATGCCCACTGTCGCCGTTTGGGGTACCGGAATTGACGTGGTTTATCCCAAGGAGAATAAAAAGCTGTCGGAGGAGATCCTCGCCACGGGTGGCGCGATTGTCAGCGAAGTGCCGATGGGCACGTTTCCGGCCCCACAGAACTTTCCGCGGCGTAACCGCATCCTGAGCGGCCTGAGCGTGGCTGTGCTGGTGATCGAGGCAAGTGAAAACTCGGGAACACGCGTGACAGCGCGCTGCGCGGAAGATCAGAATCGTGACGTCTTTGCCGTGCCGGGTAATGTGACCAGCAAGGGCTCATGGACCCCTAACACGCTGATTAAACAGGGCGCTAAGCTGACGGCCTCGTGGGAAGACGTCTGGGAGGAATTGTCCTCACAGGTACGAATGGAACTGGAGGATGAGGCGCCGCCTGCATCCAAATCGGAGGCAGCCGCATCCTTATTGCCTGATCCGGTTCTTCGGCCGCAGGAGGCCATGGTGCTGGAGGTTTTGCGCAGCGACGAAAGCCTGCAGATCGACGAGGTTCTTGAGCTTTTGGAGGCGCAACTTACCTCCTCAGAAGTATTTACCGCTCTTTTTGAGCTCGAGATGGCAGGCCGCGTGCGCCAGTTGCCTGGAAAAAATTACGTGAGGACGATATGACGTCCGGAAGAGGTCAGCCGCCGTTTGCATCCTGATGAGGATGGTTTCCATCTCTTCTTCTGGACAGGCGAGTCGATTTTCTCGCGGAGCCGTTCCATACGATCCTCAACACCTTGCGATTGCATTTTCAGAGATGGTGCAGTTCGAGCCCTATCTATCCAGTCGCCGCAACCGTCAAGGCTTGGCGGCCTCGAACTACCCCGGAAACGCGACAGCATCTCTGAAAATGGCGTAACTCCGGGAGTTTGCGGCAGGATTGAACCTTCAAATGGCGGTGTGTCCCTGGAGATGGGACGAAAAGAAGAAGAAAATTCGTTGAAAAGTGGAAACGGCAAGGTGTTCCGTGTTAGCTTGCAACTCTTGCAGCCAGTTTTTACTCAGATAGGGGAAGCACGGGAACAGCTGATCGGATTCTGGCGTAGGCAGGAGCGAGACGGAATCGGATTTGCTCAGTCCAATTGGATGTTTCCGGGACGAGTATGGACTGCCTTGGATGGCAGCGTGCTCCCAACTCTCAGTGGTTTCCCCTTCGGGTAGATTTTGAGGGCCTCGGCTTCATTGGGTATCAGCAGGGCCCAACGGTGTAGCGTTGTTACAGGAATATAAAGGATGGCAATGAGCAAATCATTGGTGATCGTCGAATCCCCCGCGAAGGCGAAGACGATCGAGAAGTATCTGGGCAAGGGTTTTGAGGTGCGCGCGTCGATCGGGCACATCATGGACCTGCCCAAGAACGATATTGGCGTGGAGCTGAAGAAGCGGACGTTCGTGCCGGAACTGGTCGTTTCGCCCGGCAAAGAAAAGATTGTGGAGCAGCTCAAGAAGGCAGCCGCAAAGGCTGACGAGGTTTATCTTGCGCCTGACCCGGACCGCGAGGGCGAAGCGATTGCCTACCACCTGGCGATGCAGTTGGGAAAGACAGCCGCGGAACGGAAGAAGATCCGGCGCGTAACCTTCAACGAGATTACGAAGAAGGCGGTGGAAGAGGCGTTCAAGCACGCCAGGGATGTAGACCAGAACCTGGTGGATGCGCAGCAGACGCGACGCGTGCTGGACCGGCTGGTAGGCTACCAGATTTCGCCGTTGCTTTGGGATAAAGTCCGGCGCGGGCTTTCGGCTGGCCGCGTGCAGACGGTCGCGGTGCGGCTGATCGTGGAGCGGGAGCGGGAGATCCGCGCCTTTCAGCCGGTGGAGTATTGGACGCTGGATGCGCTACTCCATCCCGAGAAGCGTGCGGGCGAAAGCTTCAAGGCACGCCTGGTCGGGATCGACGGAGAGTCGATCCGCGTGCCGAACGGCCAGGACAAGGATGGCAAGGCGCAGTTCATCAACAACGCCGTTGCGGGCAAGCCAGCGATGGATGAGGTCATGTCGGCCCTCGAACGGGCGCGATGGTCGGTGGTCTCGGTGCAATCGCGCGAGCAGCAGCGCAAGCCGCTGCCTCCGTTCATCACCAGCCAGTTGCAGCGGGATGCGGCCAACAAGCTGGGCTTCAACGTGCGGCGCACCATGGGCATCGCGCAGCGGCTCTATGAGGGTGTTGACGTCGGCGCCGAGGGCACCGTGGGTCTGATCACGTACATGCGTACTGATTCGCCGCGCGTGGCGCCGGAAGCGAAGGTCAGTGCGCGGGAGTGGATTGCCCAAAAGCTGGGGCCAAAGTATCTGCCGACGACGCCGAACGAGTACAAGGGCAAGTCAGAGGCGCAGGATGCCCATGAAGCCATCCGCCCGACGGATGCCGCGCGGACACCGGAGTCCATCGCGCGCTACCTCAGCGACGAGCAGTTGAAGCTCTACACGCTGATCTGGAAGCGTTTTGTCGCCTCGCAGATGACGCCGGCGGTCTTCGATGTCACCACAGCCAGGATAGCGGCGGTTTCGCCGAAGACGGGGAGGACCTACGACTTCCGGGTCTCCGGTTCGGTGATGCGGTTCGATGGCTTCCTGAAAGTTTACGAAGCCTCGACCGAGAAGAAGGACGAAGACGATGAGTCGGCCAACAAACTGCCCAATCTGGACGGCGTGAAGACGCTGGAACTGGAAGAGCTTCTGAACGAGCAGCACTTTACCGAACCGCCGCCGCGCTACAATGAAGCTTCGCTGGTCAAGGAGTTGGAGGAGCGTGGCATTGGCCGGCCTTCCACCTATGCGTCGATCATCAGCACCATTCAGGACCGCGAGTACGTGGTCAAGCATGGAGGTTCGCGCGGCCGCTTCTATCCCACCGAGATCGGCGTGGTGGTCTGCGATCTACTGGTACAGAACTTCCCCTACATCTTCGACACCAAGTACACGGCCCACCTCGAAGAGGAACTCGACGACATCGAGCAGGGCAAGGAGAAGTGGACCGATCTGCTGAACGGCTTCTATGACTACTTTGAGGGTGAGCTTAAAGACGCCAGCAAGAACATGGAAGACATCAAGCGGATGGAACAGTTCACCAACGAGAAGTGCGAGCTGTGTGGATCGCCGCTGGTGCTGAAGTGGGGCAAGTTTGGCACCTTCTACGCGTGCTCCGCGTACAACAAGAAGGACCCCACAAGCTGCACCTTTACCAAGGAAAACATCGCTTCCAAGCCGGACCTGAATACGCCCGAAGCGCAGGAGGCAGGCGACACTGAGGAATACTGCGAGAACTGCGGCAAGGTGATGGTGATGCGTCGCGGGTTGTTTGGGCCGTTCATGGCCTGCCCCGACTACAACGCGGACCCA
>JAJZNH010000476.1 GCA_021811745.1 Acidobacteriota bacterium | reverse complement strand
CGGTTCAATATGCCGTCCAATGCTGCTGAAGCCCTCGCCGATCAGAGTCACCTGTGGCGCCTGGCTGCCGAGCGCCCCGCAAATCCCGTCCAGCCGGGCCTTTGCAAGCGCCAGCGCCTCGGGGTCCCGGTCAAATCCGATGAGCCGTCCCGCCGGACCCAGCAGCCTCACAATGCCTTCAGCGTGGCCCGCCAGCCCCAGCGTGCAGTCGGCGTACGCGCCTCCCGGGCGCACCCTGAGAAAATCGATGGCTTCATTGAAAAGAACCGGCACATGGCGTTCACTCGGCTTCGTCATGCGCTCCCCCTGAGGGGTTTTCCGTTCAACTGCGCCGGCTCAGAATCGCCGCCATCGCTTTGCGATCCTCGGCCGTCATCCGGTTGACCTCCAGGCTTTGCTCAAAGGTCTCCCGGTTGTGCACTTCCAGGTAGGTCAGCTTGCCGAAGACCGTTACTTCAGCGTCCAGCCTGGCCGTACCTCGTAAAATCTGCGGCAGCAGCACCCGCGCCTGGTTGTCCATCTCCACCTGCTGGCCGTAATAGCTGGTCAGGTTCAGGTACTTCTGCACCGCCTCATCAAAGGTGCTGGAGCCCTCGGTCAACTGCCTTTCCCGCTTCTCCCACTCCGACAGGGGCCAAATCTCCGCGCTCTGCCCATCCGTGCTGGTGATGTAGAACTGGGTCACGTTCTGAGCGTCCAGGAGCTGCTTGAAAGCAGCCGGCAGCTTCAGCCGTCCCTTCTCATCCACCTTGGCGGGATGGTTTCCGCGAAACATCTCGGGGCCTCTCTGTCCTTCCCGGCCGCTCCTCTACCGTTTTCTGCGGCCGTCTGCCTGCCGTTGCCGGGCTGCATCCGGTTTGCGAGGCTGGTTCTTTTGTCCTGCCTCAGTCCGGATTCCGGGCTCTGGGGGAGGAGATTCGGGTAAACTTGCCTTGAAACTGATCGAGTAGCTCCGCCTTGCTCCACTCGACACCACTTTTTACCACCACAGAATCGATAGTAACCCCGTTCTCCGCTACAGCCAAGTGGAAAATCGATGGTAGGGGAGCGGCGCTGAGCGAAGCTGTGTGAAGTTCGCCTAATGGGCCGAAGAATTCCAGCCACCACAAGATGTTGTGTTTATGGTTTTGGTTCAGGGTCTGGACAGGACATCGACTTCATGTTAGGAGAAGATAAAGCGAAGATCGAGCGGCGCTTGATCCGAACTCCGGCGTTCTACCGGTCTGCTTATTCCTCAGTTTCGGCGGCAACCGCGCGTGGCGCCTTCCCGCGCTGCGAAACCAGCCTGAACAGGTAATGGAAGATCACCAGGTTGGCTGCGAGCAACCCCACCCTTGCCAGGGTGACCTTGCGGAAGACTTCGAAGACCTCCCATGGGAGGAACGACGCCGTGATGGCCAGCGTCAGGTACTCGGCCCAGACCTTCTCCAGATAGAGCCCGATCCCCTCCAGCATGCTGACGCCGCCGTAGCCGAAAGCCACCGCGCCGATCCGCTTCAGCAGCGGGTCGTTGATCAGCGATGCCTTGTCCAGGATGAAGTTGACAAAGCGCGATTCCGGATTGAACCGCAAGGCGGCGGCCACCTGCGCCAGCACGTCGTCCAGGTCCTTGTGCAGCAGCCGGAGCACACCCACGCCAATCCCGGTAAATAACAGCGCCTGCAGCAGCTTGTAGATCGCAATCAGCAGAAGCCCCTTGTCGTGGCGCCGGCGTTGTGCCGTCGGGCGGGATGGGGAATCGATCATGACTTCCGGTGGGGCGGGTTTCGTACAAACCATCTGCTTTCTATCAGGCTAACCGATCCGGGCCGTTTGCGCGAATGGCGATCCAGCACTCAATCTTTCTCCAGGCGCCGGCGGTTGTGATGAATTGCCGTTAACTCTGGCGAGAGCTGACACCGGTCTCCGTCCGTCAACGCAGCATGTATAGCATTGGCGAATCGGCCTAAAGATAAGGAAGATGCCGCATCCCTTGCACGGTCCGATGCGGACAAAAGGATGAGATCGTGCGATTTGCCGGGGTCTTCGATTGGCAATAAATTATGCATAGTGAATATCCGCATAACGCACTGCACGATGTTCTGGGGTTATCGCGAACGGGCGCTGGCTCTGGCCGCAGCCCTGCGCGAGCGCTTTGACGCCAGAGTCGAAGTGGTTGGGGGCATGCTCGGCCAGTTTGACTTGTCTGTGGACGGCAAGCTGATTGCATGGCGTGGGGGGAGTTTTCTGGAGCGGATCAGGCCCCCACGCCTGCCGGATGCCGACGCAGTCATCGCCGCCGTCGAGCGCTATCTTGCGACCGGAAAGCGAAGTCCTGATCCGGTGACGTCCACGCGCATACGCCGCGATTTCGGCCCCGAAGATGCGAAGCGCTTCTACGATTGGCTTGGCGCGAAGCAGGATGCGCAGTTCTATGAACGGACCGCGCTCCGGTACCTTGCCGCTCATGCGGACTTCGAGCATGCTTCGGCAGTCTTCGAGCTGGGCTGCGGGACGGGCCGGTTTGCCGCATCTCTTTTCGACAAGCACTTCGGCCCGGACGTCTGCTATCTGGGAATCGACATCAGTACAACCATGACTGCCCTTGCGGCGCGCCGCCTGGCGCGCTGGAGCGGCCGCTTTGAAGTGCGAGAAGCCGACGGCACAACCAGTCTCATTTACCCGGATGCCGCCTTCGACCGCTTCGTTGCGACCTACGTGCTTGACCTGCTCTCAGAAACCGCCATTCACGCCGTCCTGGGCGAGGCTCACCGGCTCCTGGCGCCGCAGGGAAAGCTTTGCTTGGTTGCATTGACGGAGGGCGTCGATGCGATTTCCCGCCTTATTGGCTCGGCATGGACGCAGGTATATGCGCTTGATCCTCGACTGGTTGGCGGATGCAGGCCTGTAAGGATCGAGTCGTTTCTCGATCCGGCGGCCTGGCGCATGGAGCACACGCAAATCGTTTTGTCCTGGGGAATCTGCGCGGAGGTTGTGATTGCGACGCCGGTCTGATCTCTAGAAGCGGCAGGGCCAGGCGCTTACTTCTTCAGGCGCAGCAGCGCGGTGCGGTCGATCACATTTCCATCCATGATCAGTGTCGAGATGCGCCGGGCATTCCAGATGTTCTCGGTGGGGTCGCCATCAATGACGAGAAGATCTGCGCGGCGGCCGGGCGAGATCAGGCCCAGCTCGTTCCAGCCGAATTGCAATGCGTAGTTGTTGGTGGCCGCGGCCAGCGCCTCGCGCGGAGAAAGCCCCAATCGCACCAGCAGTTCCAGTTCCGTATGCATCGAGATGCCCGGCATCGAGCCCATGGCGTTGGCGCCCGAAGCCGCCAGGTAGTGTGGTCCGGCGGCATAGATGGTCTGGTTGATCCGCCAGAGACGCAGCGCTTCCTTGTAGGCCTTCTTGCGGAACTTCTGCTCCACCCTCCGCTGCGCCATCGAGGGCAGATGGCGCGTCTACCCCGGCAGCGCATAATTCATCTCACCGGAGTCGGGGTCGGAAGGGTGGTACATGTGGGCGGGATCAAGCAGTGCCGCGGCAGGATCGTGCCACAGGTTGCGATGCCCGGGAAGCCGGGCGTAATACAAACTGAAGGCGGGCATCAGCGCCGCGTGGTGCGTGGCCAGGAAGTGTGCATAGTCGCGCAGGTGTGCATCTGTCGGTGGCACTCGCGAGGCATAGTCGTATGCGGTATTCGCTGCGGGGCCGCGCGACGCAGTCACAAGCGGCTGCTGCAACTCGTCGGGGATCACGCCCAGATCGTACCGGCCCATGTTGAAGAGCGCGTCCACTCCCGCCTCGACCGCGACCCGGTACGGCGTGGAGACAAACTCGCCGTAGGTGACCAGCCCCATCTGATGCGCGCGTGCGATGATCCACTGTGTATTGGCGGCGGTAATGTCGGCGCCCAGCCAAATCACGCGGGTCCCAAGTCTGGCGGTGGCGACGAGCTGTTTCGCCGTATCCTGTGGGCTCAGCTCCACCGGATGGTCGCCCTCTTTGAGCCTGGCGGCCCACTCCGGGCGATTGGCCAGCAGGCTTGAATTATCCGTGGTGCCTACCGAGTCAATCAGGTAGAGATGCGGGCTGGGATGCGCGGCAAAATCAATCATGCCGCGGAACTGGTCGGCGCGGGCCACCACCGTGGTCACGCCCATGTAGAGATCGGCGTTTGCCTGGCCTTGGCTGCTCATCCCCGTGAAGCCGTCCACCAGCCCCGGAATCAAATACTTTCCCGTGCAGTCGATCACCTGGGCATCCTTGGGGATCGGCACATTCGCGCGCGAGCCGACATTGCTGATCACGCCGCCGCGGAGAATGACGATTGCGTCAGGCAGATCCCTCGCGGAGGTGCCCCAATTCGAAAGATCGATGACCGTGCCGCCGGCGAGTACCAGCGGAGGGCGGCTCTGTACATTGGGAGGAGCTTGTGCGCGTGCCGGCAGCCCGGACAGCAGGGCAGCCAGGATGATGCCTGTCACACCTAAAGCGAGGAGACGTACAAAGCGCATAGAATGGCTGGCCTGTTGTGGATTGTCGCACAACACCTGCCAGGATCTGATGAAACGGATCGCGCGGCGCAGGAAATGCTGAGGCGCAGTTTTCCGGCTGATCGCGTCCGCGCGGAGGCACACGGCATGGCGCACGCTTCCTGCCCGCAAGTTCGGCCCACTCTCTTTCCTTTGTTTTTGCTGAACCAAGCCGGACACTCTCAGCTGGCCACCAGCGTGGGCCTTTGGCGGCGTGCGAGCAGCGGCAGCACCTGCGCCTCCGCCGCATCGACCGTGAGTCCATAACGGGTGCGAAGAGCATCTACTTTACCGTGCTCGATGAACTGATCTGGCCAGCCGATCCGCACTACCGGGACCTCCCGGCCCAATTCGGCGAGGCTTATTTCCTTGAGCGCCTCGATGACCGCCGCGCCGAAGCCGCCCATCTTCACATGATCTTCGAAGGTCACAAAGGCCGCCACGCGCCGCGCATAGTTCGCCAGCAGCTCACGGTCCAGAGGCTTCACAAAACGCGGATTGATCACTGCCGCCGAGTAGCCGTCGCGCTCCAGCCTTGCGCCCAGTTCCTGCGCCAGCGTGATCATCGGTCCCAGCCCGAGGATCGCCACGTCGGAGCCATCCGAAAGCACCTCGGCCTTGCCGATCGGGATCGTCTGCGGCTTGGTCTTGCGGGTTACGCCCGCCACGACGCCGCGTGGATACCGGATCGCGCTCGGCCCCGGCAGTTCAAGGGCGGTCTTGATCATGTCCGCGAGCTCGTCCTCGTCCTTGGGAGCCATCAGCACGATCTCGGGAATCCCGCGCAGATACGCGATGTCGAACAGCCCATGATGCGTCGGCCCGTCGTCGCCTGAAAGCCCCGCGCGATCCATGCAGAAGAGTACCGGCAGCTTTTGCAGGCACACATCGTGCACGACAGGATCGAAGGCCCGCTGCAGGAACGTCGAGTAGATGGCGCACACCGGGCGGAAACCGCGCGTGGCCA
>JAJZNH010000810.1 GCA_021811745.1 Acidobacteriota bacterium | reverse complement strand
TCAGCGGAAGCATGGCGCGCAGCACCTCGCCCAGCGGCGCAATGTAATACTGCGCCATCCACTCGGCCAGCTCCAGCAGATGCGGGCTCAGGAGCGGCTCCTCATCGAGCACCGCCTCGATGTAGCGCACCTCAAACTCCGGCTGCTTCACATCGACTGCTGTGACCACGCCGATCAGTTTCTCGTTGCGAAACGGTGCAATCACGCGCGCCCCGCGCTGCGCCATCTGTTCCTCGCGCAACGCGTACGTAAACGTCTGGTCCAGGGGCACAGGCAAAGCGACTTCGCAACAGGAGGGCATAAGGGGCAAGAATCAGTGTAGGGGATCGGGCTGCGCACCCGGGACTGGAGTCTCTGGCAGACGCACTTTCCCAAGGCCGAGGCAAGGTGAAATACTCGCCGCATGAAAATCATCCGAGTTTCAGCCGTCGGGGCCGCTTTCATTTTCTTTGCGCTTGCGGTTGGCGCGGCGCAGCAAGCTCCGGCAAAGTCCGCTGCTGATCCTCTGCATGCCTGGGTTGTCGCCAAAACGCCAGACGCCCTCGAAGCCTGGATCAACCAGCGTTTGGCCGCCGAGAAGGCGGACATCGCAAAGCTGGCCGCCGTCACTGGCCCGCGTACCGTCGAGAATACTCTGCGCCCCTACGACGACGCCCAGAACGAACTGGCCATCGCCGGCAACAACGCATACCTGATGTATTCGCTGGCCGACACGGCCGCCCTGCGCGATAAGGGCCAGGCGCTCACGGCCGTGGTCTCGCAGGCGGCCACCGAGCTGAGTCTCGATCGCCGGGTCTACGATGCGCTCGTCGCCGTCCCGCTCCCGCAGCACGATTCCGCCACCCGCCACTACATCGAGCGCACGCTCCTTGAATACCGCCTCGCCGGGGTGGACAAGGATGCGGCCACCCGCGCCAAGATTCGCACTCTCCAGGACCGGATCACGAAGGTCATGCTCAGCTTCGGCCGCAACATCGCTGACGGCACCCTCAAGATCACGGCTACGCGCACCGAGCTTGACGGTCTGCCCGCCGACTACATCGCGCTGCACAAGCCGGACGCGCATGGCGTCTACACCCTCACCACCAACATGCCCGATGTTTTCCCCGTGCTCAACTTCGCCCAGAGCGCCGAACTGCGCCGCAGAATGTACGTGGCCTACATGAGCCGCGCCTATCCGCAGAACTCTCCGGTGCTGCGCGACCTGTTGGAAGCGCGCCAGGAGCTGGCCACTACGCTCGGCTACAAACACTATGCCGACCTGGCGACAGCCGACCAGATGATCGGTTCGGCTGCCAACGTGCAGCATCTCATCGACCAGATTGACCAGGTTTCGCGTCCCGCCGCGCACCGCGAGTACGAAGAGCTGCTCGCCTTTGCGCAGCAGGGCCATCCTGCTCTCACCGCCATCAGCCAGTCCGACGCGCGCTACTGGATGGAGCAGTACCGGCGCGCAAAGTACGGCTTCAATGCCCAGGACGTGCGCCCGTATTTTCCCTACGTCGAAGTGCAGGCAGGCATCCTCAAGACCGCAGCCCGCCTCTTCCACGTCTCCTTCAAACCTGTCACGAGCACCGTGGTGTGGGATCCCTCCGTCAGCACCTTCGATGTCTATGATGCCGCTCCCGGCGATGCAGGCAGGCGTCTGGGCCGCATCTATCTCGACATGCACCCGCGGCAGGGCAAGGACAAGTGGTTCTCCTCCGGCCCCGTCGTTCCCGGCATGCGCGGACGCCAAATGCCCGAAGGCATGCTCGTCTGCAACTTCCCGGGAGGTAAACCTGGTGATCCGGGCCTGATGGAATACAGCGACGTGGTAACTTTCTTCCACGAGTTCGGCCACCTCATGCATCACGTTCTCGGCGGCCAGGGCGAGTGGTCCGGGCAGGGTGGCTTCGACGTCGAAGGCGATTTTGTTGAAGCTCCCTCGCAGATGCTTGAAGAGATGTTTCACGACCCGGCGATCCTGCAATCCTTTGCCCGCAACTACAAGACCGGCGCCGTCATTCCCGCCAGCCTGATTGCCAAAATGAACGCCGCCAGCGCCTACGGCCGCGCCTATTGGCTACAGAGCCAGATCATGTACTCTTCCTACTCGCTCCAATTGCACAATGAGGCGCCGCCCAGCATCCACTTCGACGCACTGTGGCGGGAGGATGAAGCGCATTTCAGCCCCTTTGCACCCGTCCCGGGAACGCACTTTTTCGCGAGCTTCACCCACCTGCAAGGCTACGCATCAAATTACTACACCTACGTGCTCGACAAGGTGATTGCGCTCGACTTCTTTGCGCAGTTCGACAAGCACAACCTGCTCGACGGCCCCACGGCCATGCGCTACCGGCGCACCGTGCTTGAACCCGGCGCGAGCGAACCGGCCACCGAGTTGGTCAAGAACTTTCTCGGCCGCCCCCAGAACATGGATGCCCTCAAGGCCTGGATGGACCAGGAATTCCAGAATCCGCCAGCCGCGGCGCAGTAGTGGAGTCCACGGGCGGCGAGCGCGCACGCGTATCGCCGCCGCGGCGTTACAATTCATTTCTGATGACACTTAAACGCGCCGCCAAGCCCGTCGCCACCGCTTCCCGTGCCAAGCGTTCTCCCGTTACTCTCGCCATTGACATTAGCGGCTCCGGCCTCAAGGCCATGCTCCTCGATCCTGCCGGCAAACCGCTGAGCGAGCGCGAGCGCGTGCCCACCCCCGCCGTGCCCACACCACGCGCCGTGCTCAGGGGCCTCGACACGCTCCGCGCCCGCCTGCCCAAATTCGACCGCGTCTCCGTAGGCTTCCCCGGCGTCATCAAGCACGGAGTCACCTACACCGCCGTCAACCTTCATCCCGCCTGGATGGAGTTTCATCTTCAGCAGGAGCTCGCCCAGCGTTGGAAGAAGCCGGTCCGCGCCGCCAACGACGCCGACGTGCAGGGCTTCGCCGTGATTCACGGTCACGGCGTCGAATTGGTCCTCACGCTCGGCACTGGCGTCGGTTCGGCGCTCTTCACCGACGGCCGCCTCTGCCCTGGTCTTGAGCTTGGCCACCACCCGTGGAAAAAGATGACCTACGAGGACTACCTCGGCCGCCGCGGCCTAGATGCTTTTGGAAAAAAGCATTGGAACAAGCACCTCCAGGAAGCCATCGAGCAGACTGAGAAGCTCTTCAACTGGGACCACCTCTACATCGGCGGCGGCAACGCCAAGAAGATCGAATTCGAGCTGCCCCAAAACGTCCGCATCGTCTCCAATGAAGCCGGCATCTTCGGCGGCGTCGCCCTCTGGCGAGACTAGGTTCGCGAATAAGTAGCACTGGGTACCGCATCCTTGGAGTACCTGCATCGTGCTATGCGTGGGATGGCGAGACGATCCCCAGGTACAACGAGGGCGATCATTGCAGTTTCTGGCGCGTCGGCCAAGTCGTGGGATTCTTGTCATGACAACCACCCTGCTCACCCAAATCATGGGACTCGTGTGAGTTGAAACTCGATCCGTCCGCCGCTGCTCCTCCACCCAAACCCATTCATGGCGAAAAGGCTGTGGCGAAAGGGGTACACCTCTGACCGCCGTCCAGTACTGAGTGGGATCAGCGAATTACTTGCCTGTACTGGTGGCGTCCATTCCGTCAGGTACGGCATGCCGGCCAGGATGCAGACAATCGCCGCGGCGACCTGGTCCGGAGACGCCACCTATTTACGAATAAGCTTCTAGAGTCGCCTTTCGATGTTTTAAATCAATTGCTTCAGCAGAGTGGCCCGTGCCACACTTAAACACAACCCATTCAATTTGGAGAGGGCAGACGTGTATGCAAGTCTCTGCCCCGTTTGAGGGCCAAGGAGAAATTCATGCGCAAAGGCGTTCTCGCGTTTCTATTCCTGATCTTCTGTCCGTGGCTCATTGCCCAGCAGACGATGAACAACGATGCCGTTATCAAGCTGGTGAAGGCTGGCCTCTCCGACGCGGTCATCGTTTCCACCATCAACGCATCGCCGGGTGCCTATGACACCACGGCGAACGGACTGATCGCCTTGAAGCAGGCGGGCGTCAGCGATAAGGTGATCGCGGCGGTGGTGGCAAAGGCCGCAGGTCCCGCCGCACTTGCCGCGCCTGCCGCCGCGCCTGCCGCCGCACCTGCCGCGTACTCGCCCTTTGCCGCGGGCGTTGCCTCTGTCTCCTACGAGCAGAGCAATCAATGGACCGAGATGGACCCTGAGAGATACTCAATCAAGACTGGCGGTCTCTTGAAGAGCCTGGCCACTGGAGGGATGAGGATGGCCGACATCAACGGCCATATCTCGGGGAAGGCGAGCAAGTTGGCAGTGAAGACGCCAATTACATTTCATCTTTCTCTTCCGCCGGGAACCCCGATCGACGATTGCCAATTGCTCAAGCTTCACGTGAATAAAAACAACAGGGAATTCCGTGCAGCCGGCGGAGGATACCTGCATGTATCCACCGATAGTGCCAAAGACGCTGTTCCTATCAGTCCAAAGAAGGTTGCGCCTCAAGCGTACGAAGTCACTCTCCCCGCGGGCACCGCAGCGGGGGAATATGGCTTTCTGGTGGGACAACCCGACCAAATCTATACCTTTAGCGTTTCGGCTCAATAGCGTTCGCCGGGGTCCGGGCATCTCATGTTCCTCCGCTACGCCTGCCCGCCGTGGCGGAGCGGATGGACATGGGGGCACCGAATTCATTGTCCGACACACTTCCCGTGCTATCGTGGATGGAATTGCCTGGGGGCATTTCAAAATGCGTGAGCTTCGTGGTTGGTTACTATGCGGGGTAGCCGTTTGTGTGTTGGCCCAAGGCTGCATTCTGTTCGCAGCGCCTCCGCAACCGAAGGTGAAGACAGCGCAAGGAGAGGCGGCCGGCAAGTGGATCGTCGATGGCACGCAGAAGGCTTTCCTTGGGCTTCCGTATGCTGCGCCTCCCATCGGCGAACTTCGCTGGAAGGCTCCGCAGCCGCCGGCGCGGTGGAAGGGAGTGCGCGACGCCACCCGGTTCGCTGGCCGCTGCGAACAGTGGCACATCTGGAACGACTACATCTTTCTCGATCCCGGCCCAACGGAAGATTGTTTATACCTGAACGTCTATGTTCCCGCGTCCGCCCGTCGAGCAAGCAAGCTGCCCGTCATGGTTTGGATTCACGGAGGAGGGTTCCTTGCCGGCGCCAGCTCTGAACCCCCCTATACAAATTCAGCGCTCGCCTCCAAGGGCGTCATTCTGGTCACCATCAATTACCGGCTCGGTGTCTTCGGCTTTCTGGCCAACGAAGATCTCGCCAGGGAAGGCGGCGGCCATGCCGGCAACTACGGTCTGATGGATATGGCGGCGGCGTTGCGATGGGTGAAGGCCAACATCGCAGCCTTCGGCGGCGACCCCGGCAACGTGACCATCTTTGGAGAAAGCGCCGGATCGTTCGCCGTGAGTGCGCTTATGGCTGCTCCCGAGGCCCGGGGACTCTTTGCAAGAGCGATCGGCGAGAGCGGCGCATT
>JAJZNH010000878.1 GCA_021811745.1 Acidobacteriota bacterium | reverse complement strand
ACTGAACGTGTACTCTGCTCCGATCAGAGTTGGCAGCGCGCCTATCTCCGCATTGAAATTGCCCTTCACCAGCTTCAGATAACCTTGTGGAAAAGGCCCGTAGAAATCCTTTACAGTGTCAGCAGTCGAGAGAAACGGGACGCCGATAGCCGGCAAGTTATAGGCGCCTCCCTGCAGATAGAATTGCCACCATCCATTGGCTTTCTGCACGAAGACCTGAGCATTGGTGACGTCATAATGCGACGCATTGTCACCCGCAACATGATTCCCTTCCGTCCATCCCATGCCGCTCAAAATTCCATTGACCGCTATTTTGCCGCCCTGAATCTCATGCGGAGGAGCGCTCTGCAGAGGCCCCGACATGGATGGCGTGGGAAGAGGCGCGGGACTGCTTGCGCTTTGCGCCGGCGGAGCTTGCGCGGCAGGTTGCGCCGGCGCCGACGAAGCGGCCTGACTCGTAGAGTTCGTTGCCGTTGAAGCGCCTGTTTGGCCCGAGCTTGATTGGGCCTCACAAACAATCGCCCCCGTTAACGCCAGCGGCACAAAAGCGAGCGCCAGCATTTCCTGAGGCAGAGCAGCCAAACACTGTCCTGCAGCCGTCAGGATCATTGAGAGAATAACTGCTCTCTTCCCGAAGAATCGCTTCATCTGGTCCTCCATTGATTGTTGAATAATTGATGATATTGCTTCGCAAGCGATGGTTCGTATCTGTGTCAGCGCACAGCTCAAACATTCGCTGCACGCACATGCGCGAGTGACAGCAACGGTGAACAGCCCCAAATGCAAACGGCTGCGCGGCCCCTGAAGTTAACCGGTCACCATTCCTTATGTCAGTTATGTCACGAAAGACATAAAGAACACATCAAGAGAGAGAGAGGATTTCCGAAATGGAGAAGAAGACTGCGGAAATATGAAAAGCAATTGAGATCTCTCGGCACGGATCTCGCATCCTCAGAAGCGAGACGTTAAATTCTGAGCACAGGCTCCCTGATCTTTATCGAATCTTTATGGATCGCTTGCGCGACTAACTCAAATTCGCAACTGCAAATACATTCGGCAGGCCGACCCAGTAAAGAAGTCTTCCTTCTTTCTTCGGCTCATGCGAATGGGCCGCTGGCACGATTCGAAGAAATCTTTGAGGTGCGCCGGAGTGACATATTTCCCTTGCGGCCCTCGTCCATCTCAAAGTGTTCATCGCTGTTCCGTGCGATCTCTAAGTAAGAGGATTTATCAGTTGGCTTGATCAAGCCGCGCTTTCATTCTGTCTCTCCCGGAAAATATGCGCGCGCCTTTCTTCGACGAAGCAAAGCCGACCTGATTGGAGAATTTGAGCCAATCATTTTTCGTTTCCTCATTTCATCTTTATCGAGTCGATCCTACATTCAACCTAACCGCACCGGTCAGGATGGAAGTCCAGGCAAAGGTGATGCTCGATCATTCCCCGGCAGCACAAGGCCGGAAATAGCCGGAAACTACCTCGACTCAAAAGGAGAATGCTCATGGCAGAACAGAAAGCACCTCAAATGCAGGCCACTCTGGGCCTTACGGGGCTGACCAGCAACGCAATGGCACTCATCGCTCCCGGCGCCTTCCTGTGGCTCACCTTCTACATCCAGGCCACTACCGGCACAACGGCGCCAGCCATGTGGCTGGGCATCTTTGCCGCGCTTCTGTTGTGCCTGGCAACGGCGGTTGCCTATGCCGAAATCTCCAAGCTCTATCCCGGTACCGGATCGAGCTATTACTACGCCGAACAGGCCATGCTCTCGAAGGACAAGGCATTCAAGTACGCGCGAATTGCAAAGTTCATCGTGGGCTGGGGCTCGCATCTGTACTACTGGGTCTATCCCGGCGTGATGGTGGCTACCACCGGCATCTTCGTCGGCTACGTAGTCGGCTTTCTCTTTCCCAATTTCCTGAGCGGATCCAATCCCGGCCCGGTCTTCATGGGCCTGGTGGCCGTTGTCTTTTCGTTCTTCGTGGCCTGGATTGCGCAGAAAGGCGCAGGCGCATCAACGGCCGTCAATCTGGCCATTAACGTCGTACAGATCTCGGCGCTGGTCCTGTTCAGCGTACTGGCCATTGGCTACCGCGCGAACCATCCGTCGGGCGCACCCGCCTTCCAATACGATGCCCAGTCGCTCTCGACCTATACGTATCAGTTCGCCAGCAATCCGAAGGACGGCACGATCCTGCGCGATGCAAGCGGAACACCGCTGCCTTTACTGGATAAGTCCGGAAAGCCGGTCCCCTTCCACATCAGCTATCCCGAGAAGGACGCGAGCGGCAATTTTCTGACGCACCCCACAGCCCTTTCGGTCATCTCGGTACACAACTTCAACTGGATGTTTATCCAGGCAACGGTCGCCATCCTGATCCTGGTCGGCTTCGAATCGGTTACCGCAATGGGAGGTGAGGCCAAGAACCCCACCAAGCACATTCCCATCGCCGTCATTGCTTCGCTGCTTATCCAGGGGGTGCTCTGTTATCTGTTTGAATACTTTGCAGCAAACTACTTTCTCAATTCGGGATATACCATGCAGAACGCGGCCAGTTCAGCAGCTCCCATTGGCGACATGATGATCATGGTCGGCGATGCGCTGCTGGGCCAGGGACACGGCAAGTACTTCATGCTGGGCGAGGCCTTCACCGTCTTCCTGGCGTTGATCGGCACCACGCTTTCATGCATGAACACCGGCGCCCGCGTCACTTATGCAATGGGTAAAGATGCCGAGGTTCCAGAGAACTTCGGTATGTTGCACGCCGCGTCTCTCACCCCAAGGCGCGCCATCTGGACGCTGGCCAGCATCTCCGCGGTGGTGGGCTGCGTGGCTGTTTCACTGGCTTTCGGCGACGCCGGCGCTCCGTCGGATGCGGCCATCGCCGCGCTGCCGCATGGCATCCTTTCCAGCTTCGGCTACACCAGCCACGCAGCCATGGCGGCCATGCCTAACTCACTTTTGACCATCACACTCACCTCTAACTTTGGAACCTTTATCCTTTATGCACTTAGCTGCTTCCTGTGCATCGTGGCCTTCAATAAGCGTCCTGATTTCAGCTTTGTCCGTCACTTGCTGATTCCTGGCTTCGGACTTGTAGCCAACGTGGTCTGCATGGCCTTTTATGTCATTGCTCCGCTCTTCGGTCTCGGAACCACGAAAGAGCCTTTACTTGCACTCGCAATCTCGGCAGTCTGGGGCATCTATGGGGCCCTTTACTTCCTGCGTTCGTCAAGGGTAAGAGGTAAGGCAATCCTGCTCGAATCCAAACTTGAAGCCAAGTAATTGCTTTGCCACGCCAGTCAACCTGATAATCCCTGGGTGGTGTCTCTTCTCAACTCTTCAGCGAGACGAGAAGCAGAGAGCCACCCAGGCGCTTTTTAGAGATGGATATTTCACAATTACTTAAAAGCATCTTGCGCGCAAGCGCGGAAGATGCTCCAGGCGGCGAAGCCTATGTTGGACGTTCAATTCGGTCAGGCAAGCGATTCCGGCAAGGTTCGATCGAATAATGAGGACGCGATGGGATCGTTCATTCCCGCGTCTCGCCATCAGGCGCGCTCGCACGGCTATCTCTTCGCGGTGGCCGATGGCGTCGGCGGGCTGGACTTAGGTGAGGTGGCCTCGACTACGGCGATCTCGGTCATCGTCGAAGAGTTTGCCGAGGCTCAGGCGGGAACCATGTTGATCAGCCTGCTGCCCCGTCTCATCCAGCATGCCAACGCGGCTGTGCACGACCTCACCCTGAACGCTGAGTACCGCGGGAAAAGGATGGCTACGACGATCGTGGCCTGTGCTCTGCGTTATGACCAGGCCATCGTCTCTCATGTGGGCGACTCCCGCTGCTATCTGGTGCGCAACGGCTGCGGCAAGCAGATTACCCAGGATCATACGCTGGTCAACGAGCAGATGCGGATCGGGCTGATCTCCGCCGGTGAAGTGGCCCTGTCGGAGTCGCGGCATGTGCTGCTGCGTTCGTTGGGTCCGGAGCTGTTTATCTCCGCGGAGACCACGGCGCTCACCCTGCAAACCGGCGATACGCTGGTCCTCTGCACAGACGGGCTGCATAACTCAATGAGCGAGGCGGACATTGCCGCCATCATTTCCCAAAACAAGAAAGCGGACGAGTTGGCCAACGATCTGGTGGCGCATGCTGTTGACATCGACGGCGGCGATAACACTACGGCGCAGGTGATCCGCATACGCTCCGTTGAGCAGGTGGGCATGTATCGCGGGCGGCCTTACCGCTTGCCCTCCTGACCCACCTCCGAGGAGAATTCAGCGTCCTTTAGGGAAACTTTGCGATTCTCGCGCCGTTTCCCGCTACAGTAGAAACAGTTATCTTCGCGGAGCATGCCAACTTATGGGTTTTCTTGACAGCCTGGAAGCAGGTTCACAGATCGACTCTTACCGCATAGAGGCGCCCATCGCCCGCAGCGGCATGGCCTCGATCTTCCGCGCCGTCGATACCCGTGATAACAGCATTGTTGCGCTCAAGCTCCCCCATCCCGATCTGGAGGCAGATCCCATCCTCTTCGACCGCTTCCAGCGCGAGGCCAGCATCGGCGAAAAGCTCAACCATCCCAATGTGATGCGCGTCTTCGGCGGCGGCAAGCGCTCCCGGGTCTACATGGTGATGGAGTGGTGTGATGGCCGCCTCCTGCGCGAGATACTGAGTCAGGGAAGGATTTCTCATGAGCGGGCCATCCGCATGGCCATCCAGATTCTGAACGCTCTCGAATACATCCACGCCAACGGCGTCGTGCACCGCGACCTGAAGCCGGAAAACATCATGGTGGATGCCGACGACAACATTAAGCTGATCGATTTCGGGATCGCTGGCGACACCGGCGCCCGCCGCCTGACCTACGCCAACTTCACGGCCACCCTGGGCACGCCAGACTATATTTCGCCCGAGCAGGTGCAGGGAAAGCGCGGCGATGGCCGCTCCGACATCTACGCCATGGGCGTCATGCTGTATGAGATGCTTTCAGGCAAGCTTCCCTTCTCCGGTTCCTCGCCGATGGCCGTGATGAACGACCGCCTTCTGAACCACCCGATTCCGCCTCATGTAGCCGATCCCACCATCACGCCCCAACTGCAGGAGGTCCTCTACCGCGCGCTCGAGCGGGATCCCAGAAAGCGCTATCGTACGGCGCATGATTTTCTCCTGGATCTCGAACATCTGGACAAGGTCGGCGTAGAGGACCGGGCAGAGTTGCGGAACTGGCAAAAGCGCAGGAGTCACCTCCCTCGTAAGATACTCTATTACACGGCGTTAGCTCTTACTCCGGTCGTGATCCTTCTGCTTATGGTGCTGCTCGCGCGCCACCGTTGACCCGACACTTTGCCAGCCGCATATTTTTGAATCTTCACGGGTTCCTTATGCGCTACGCCCTAACATCGCAACGGATACCAGACACTTGCTTCCACGCTAAAAAAGGAGATCCATGTCTACCGAGTATCGTAATTTCCTTACCCTTTCCTAC
>JAJZNH010000957.1 GCA_021811745.1 Acidobacteriota bacterium | reverse complement strand
TCGGCGCCCTCTACCCCTGCGGCGCTTTCACGTCGCTGCACATCGATCCAGTCGCCAAGATAGGTATGGGTGAGCTTCTCCAGCACTCGCCTACCGTCGCCGTTGCCAGTGGCGAGCCTGTGGTAGTTGACCAATACGTTGAAGCCGTCGCGACGGCCGTCCCAGAGGTGCCACACGAAGGGCCGCTGTTGGAACAGCACGCAGTGCTGCTCGAAGAACTTGTCGAGCAGCCAGTCCTCGAGCGAAGATCCGGCCGCATCCACGTCCGCTAGAAGACTGAGTAGCTTCGCGGCGGACCATTCGCTGCCGTAGGCATCCTGGAGCAGGGCGACAAGGCGCTCGGTGGCGCCGGGTTCGCCCTTGAGGGCAGTCAACGGAACGATGCCGTCTTCGTCCGCATGCGACTCCAGGCCATCAGCACCGAGCGCTGGACAATCTGGAAAGCTGGAGCCGGTCTGGCGGGGCCAGCAGTAGCCGACGAGACGAGCGACGGCGACGTGCAGCGGTGATTCAGAACCCTTCGGGTGGCCGTTGAAAATCCACTGCGTTGGATCGCCTGAGTACGGCGCTGGCAAACCAGCAACATGCCTCTCAGTAGCAAGCTGCCGCCACTTTGAAATCTCAAATGGAACCTTGAGTAGCGTATGCTCAGTGACACTCAATGACGAATCAGATTTTCTCAGCAATTCGATGTATTCTGGAGAGCTAACACATGCATAGATGGCCGCAAGATCTTCTCGTTTTTTGCTCGGAATCACAGCTGCGATTGTGTTGTCGAATAGCTCGCCGAGATAATAATTGCAGAAGAGATTTCTGGTAACATTGATTGCGACCCCCCGTTTGCCCCAGGCTTCTCCACCCGACTTCCATCCACCGAGACGCCCCTCCGCTTTTAACGCCTGAGCGTGGCGATAGTACCGGCCAGAACCATCCTCCCAATGTAACAAGTAGGAGCAGCCGCCGACGAAGCCAGTCTTTGACCCAGCAGATTGGAGCCAACGCCAATCATTCGAAATGGATGGCATTTCCCAGAAGACGTAGACAAATTGGGCATCATCGCTCGTGCACAATCCTTGAAACGCGTTGCAGACCGATGAGAGTAGTTCGGCATGATTGTGTTCTGAAAGCGTGATACGGAAGTCTGGATTTGAAAGCTGTGTCGATTGCTTTGTGGTGACTGGCGGCCTTTCGCGCAACGCCATCGCCTTGCTGGCCGGCGCATTGCAGGCGCTCACATCCGTCCCCGCAAACGCCCCCCCTTCTCTCACCTTCCGCTTCGTCAGCGCGAGTAGCGCAACATTAACCACCTCTCCCGTGATCGTCTCGAAAGCCCGTGGCCCCAGCCTTGCCACGTTATTCCACTGAATCTCCTCGAGAAATCGCTTACGCAGATGCTTATAGGTACCGAGAAACAGCCAGTTCTGAGGCGTCACCAGCGCTGCGCTTCCGCTTTCCTCGCAGAACGCTAGACAGCGCTCGACGAAGCACGTAGCGAGATCGGCCTTTGCCGCGGGATGAATGTGTCCGCAGTACTCCTTGAGTACATCCTCCTGTTTTCCGCGCCCGAGGTATGGCACGTTAGTAGCGACCAGCGTGAACCGTTGTGCAAGAATCTGTGCCGCCTTGGCGAGCCCCTGCGCCGCCACGGCCATCTCCGACAGTTCCGCGTTGTCGGACCTGGCCAGCACCTTGGCGAGCAGCGCTTCCAGCTCGGCGAAGCCCGCTTCGATGAGATCTCCCTCCGCCCGCGGCTGGATCAGGCTGCCCAGCACCGGCGCCCTGGCGAACAGTTCGTACAGCCGCTCGAAGCCGCGCCGCGTGGCATCGGAGAACAGGTTTTCCTGCTTAATGCCGAGGAGGTCGGCGTCCGGCGCCGCCACGGGGAGTTCCATCGCCACACGCTCGGCAAGGTTCAGCCATTCTTCCCTGGATACGCCCAGCGACAGGCCGGAACAGGCCAAATGCAGCGCCGGCAGATTGCGGTAGCCCACGCGCTTCCACGCGGCGAGCCCGAGATTGAAGGCGGCGATCTGGGTGCAGCGCGGATCGAGCTCCAATCCGTAAAGGTTGTCGCGCAGCACGGCCTCTATGGCAGCGTCCGGTCGCAAGCCTTCTTCTTGTGCGCGTAGGGCGGCGAGGATGGGCAGCGCGAACACAAGAAAGTGGCCGCTGCCCATGCAGGGGTCGATTAGGGTGATGTCCTTCGCAGCCTTCGGCCAACCGTCGAAGATAGCGGCCGCAGGGCGCCAGGGCTTACCTTCTTCGCGGACGAACCGCAGGTAAGTCCACTCGATCTCGCCGACCGCACAGGCGGCGCGCAGATCCGCCTCCGTCGCCGCGTTCGCTGCCAGCTCGGAGCGGGCGGACAGCACCTTGCCTGCCCACCACGCGCCCAGCGTGTTGTGGAGCAGGAACCAGACCATGTAATCCTCGGTGAAAAGTTGCGTCTTTGCCGGCAGTTCGTCCGCGCCTGCCTTGCCGCCGGAACGAAGAGCGGCATCGACTTCCATTTTCTTGTCCGCCTGCCAGTACTGGTAGACCCACCCCAGGCTGTCGTCGGCGGTGAAAACGTCGTGCGGCAGTTCCTTGAGCAGGTCGTCGAGCCGCGAGCGGGTTTCCGGCGGGAGCTGGACTTCCAGCACCGGATCGTCGGCACGGAAGATCTGCGGCAGCATGGTCTGGGCGTAGCGGCTGGCGAGCGCCAGCCAGTCTTCGCTCCGTTCCCGCGCCAGTTCCTGGCATTCGGCCAGGCTAATCGCCACGGCGCTGTCCGGCTCAATCAGCAGATCGTTTTCGGCCAGGAAGCGGGCGAACAGCATCCGGTGCCAGTGCTCGTAGGCCATCTCGCCAGTCAGCCGGCCGATGGCCTGCGTGCCGGAGCTGCTGTTGCGCAGATCGCCCACCTGCCGGCCGTGCGCACGCAGGGCATTGCGGAGATTCGCCAGCTCCGGCGACAGGTGGGGCGGCGCCTTGGCATGGCCGACGCCGAGCCGCTCCAGCGCCTTGGCCGCACCTTCCTCCGCCACCCGCCGGGCTTCGCGCACGGTGTTTTCGAGATGGCGACGCCGTTCGCGACTGAGTGTCGTGGTCATTGTGCCCTTCTCAGCTCAGCAGCACAGGGCCGTTCTTGAGTCGGGCCGCGATTGTTTCGCGCTGGCGTGTCAGCCATGCATCCAATTCAGGCTCGCTCCTGAGCGTGGCACGTTCAAGAGCTACGGGTTGCACCTTGGGCTCCAGCATGCGTGCGGCACGCTCGATAGCCTGAGTGACACGCGTGGGAATGGCATCGCATTCGGCGCGCAATGCGGCGAGATTGCGGCGGTCAAGAACCGCGAGTAGATGCTCATCGGTGGAAATATCCGTATCAGCGGGCTGGTTCAGGCCCACATCCCGAAGAATGGCGGCGCGATCCGCAGGCGGCAGACCATTCCAGAGATCGTTGGCTCCAAGGGAGGCAACAGCGGAAGCGTAAGCGTTTCGATAGGCGGCATTGGCTTCCGTGACCGCTTCACGCAGGAGCTTGGCGAGCTGCTGGCGCAGCGGTGCGACGGGATCTACGGGTTCCAGCAGCAGGCGCTGCTCCCGAATGGCCGTAATCTGGCCTTGCACCGCTTCGGCAGCAGGCAGGTCACGCGCATGTTGGGCGAGCCTTTCCAGGAGTGCCCAGGCGGGTTTTCGCGCGGTCGCAACCTGCGCGGCCGTACGCCATGCCTGGATCTGACCTTCAAGAACATCTGCCCGTTCCTTCAAGGCGGACAGCTGCTCGTTTCCGGCCAGTCTGCGAAGATCATCGACGTCCGTGATCAAAGGCACTGGCGGCAGCGGCGCCTTGCCGCCGGCCGCCTGGGCGAGGTCGAAGATCGTCTGCAGGAATTCGCGGGCCTTCGCACCTTCTTCGCCGCTCTTGCAGGTCAGGCCGGCGGCCTGGAACAGCTTGCGCAGGCGCAAGCGGTCAGGCACGGTCAGGGTGATCGCCTCGCTGCGGAACTCGGACTTGGCGATCTTGTTCTGGTCGAGCTGTCCCAGCGGCACAGGAGCGCCGTTGAGCGTGGCCGTGATGTGCTGGCTTCGATGCAGCGCGATCAGCGCCGCATCGATCGCATCCTGCGGCCACCCGTAAGGGCTGGCTCGCAGCGCCTTGCGTACTTCGGTACCGTTTCGGCCCGCGCCGATGGTGGCGAGCACCTGCTGGCAGACCGCGTGCTTTTCCGTGGCGTCAGTGTGCCCGACGGGTTGGAACGGGTGGTCCGCGCCGTCGCGCGCACGCTTGATGACAGCCTCCCAGGCGGCGGAATCAGCCTCTTTGTAGCGGGGAAACAGACGCACCAGCGAATCATTCGCTGCGGCGCGGAGCTTGTCTTCTACTCCAGCCA
This sequence comes from Acidobacteriota bacterium, assembly GCA_021811745.1. The sequence goes on along the minus strand of JAJZNH010000957.1, from coordinate 1,133 downwards.
GCAGCACTTCACCACCACCGCCCTGATAGACCTTCGCATTCGCGACAATTTCGTGCACCAGACGGTCGCGTTCGTCCTCTGCGCGGCTGCGACGGCTTTCCATTCCCTGGCGGGCATCGCGGCCTTCGTCGGTGCTGGGACTACCTTTGGCGTCGAGGGTTTGGCGAGCGGCTTCCGCCTCGATCAACGCGCGCTTGAGATCGCCGGCCGCCTGTTGGCCGATGAAGACGTGGATGACCGGGCTATCGGTGCCGGCGGCGCGGGCGGCTTGCTCCACCTCCTTCTGAGAGCAGGACCAGCCGTCGCGAATCCAGACCGGGATCCCATTCCCATCCACCGGAGGCGGCGTCTGTTCGCGATGGACGAGGAACTGACGCAGTTCCTTGGCCGCACCTTGGGTGAGACGCTGCGCGCGGATGATGCGGTCGGCCTCGCCGTACAGAAGCTGATCCTGCAGGAACTTAAGATTGGCCGGGTCGCCGCCGAGCCTGGATTGGCGGGTGCGAAACTCGCGATCCCATTCCGCGCCTTCGCGAGTCTGGAGCCGGTATTCCTCGGCGACCTGCATGAGCACACCGATGTCGGTCAGCTTCCTGAGCGTAGAATCGACCTCGCTGCGCAGCTTGCCGTTGTCGGCCGCCAGATCACGGACCAGCAGATCCGCCAGGTGATCTTTATGGGCACGCACACCCACATCTGCGCCGCCTTCGCGTTTGAGCTTGCCGATCAGGAACACGAGCCCGCACAAGCGGCGGGCAAGTTCGCCTTCGGTCTTGCCGACCTGGAGAATCCGCTCGTTGATCTCGCGGAGCAGTACGCCGGTGTTGACCATTTCCGGCGCAAGCGCATCGTAAAGATCATCCGCTGGCACAACACTGGTCACGGGCTGATCCGAAAGCCGTGCCACAGCGTCATGGATGATGCGCAGTTGCGAACGCAACTGGCTCTGTGCTCCGGCAGCGTCGATCTGCCGGAAGCAGTGTTCCCAGAATCGCCGACGCACAGGTAGGAGCGGATAGTCGTCGACAATGACGCGGCGATCTTCGCCGACCTCCCCGATGCGGGTTCCCTGGAGCTCGCGTGAGACTTCACCCGCATGAGTGTCGAGCAGACCGCGGACCGCCCCGATCATC
>JAJZNH010000927.1 GCA_021811745.1 Acidobacteriota bacterium | reverse complement strand
ATTGATCTCTGCCGCTACACGCATACCGGTCACCTCTACTGTATGAGATGACCCTGCTTTATAAATGATTCTATTTGTGGCGGACTACACTAGGGATGTCCGGTTGCAGCATGGCTTCCCAAGTGCCCCGATCCTCGTCCGGGGCTTAGCTCTTTCGGCTGCCGTGCCCCGGCTGGCGTTCGTACTCTTTTCTTCCGTGGGAACCGGGTGCATACTTCCTACGTACTCCCGTTCATGCAATGCGTTGGAGCCTTAAGCTGGAGCGGGATTCAATGGGCGGCGCCTGCGATGCGGCGCGATGCGGCTCCAAGTGACGCCGCCTCCCGCCGCAACGGGTCGGCCAGGCAGGAAAACGCCGCCGGGGCCGTGACCACCGCGCCCGGGCTTCTGGCAAAGCGCGTGGAGGGTTGCAAGCTGGAGACCGAATGGTCCCAACTCGTCCGCCGCTGCATGGACGGAGATTCCGGCGCATGGACCGAGATGGTCCGTACGCACCATAAGCGTGTCTACGCGCTCTGCTACCGCTTTACCGGAAACGTTGCCGACGCCGAAGACCTCACCCAGGAAGTCTTCTTCAAAATCTATTCCAACCTCTCCAGCTTCGACGCCACCCGCGGCAGCCTCCCGGTGTGGATCGCCACCATGACCCGTAACCTCCTGGTGGACAACTTCCGGCGCACCCGCAACCTGCGCGCTACCGCTTCCCTCGATGACGGCTGGGATACCGACGAGGGACTGAGGCCCGTCGACCGGCTGACCGAAGATGGTCCGTCGCCGCACGAGATGACGGCGCGCAAGGAGCTCGAAAGAATGGTCCAGAACGCGCTGGCCAACGTTTCCGCCGATCTGCGCGAGGCGGTCATTCTCCGCGATCTTCAGGACATGGACTACAAAGAGATCGCCCAGGTGTTGGGTATCCCCGAAGGGACGGTCAAGTCCCGCATCAGCAGAGGCCGTGCGGAACTGGCGCGCTTGTTAGAACGTAATAAAAGAGAGGTGATGTAGTCATGGCAGGGCGCACGCACATTCCGGGTTCTCCAGCCTGCGGGCAGTGGGAGATGCTTTTGGCCGATGAGCTGGATGGGCTGCTCAAGCCTGAGGATAAGGAGGCCTTTGCAGCCCATATGGCTACCTGCCCGGCCTGCACGGCGTTGTTCGAGGAGGCCCTTAAGGGCCGCGAGTGGTTGAAGTTTCTCTCCCCGGAACCGGAGATTCCGGCCGGGCTCCTGGATAAGATCCTTGCCCGGACCGGACCTGGAAAGTCAGCGCCCCATGAGCTGGCGGGAAACGGCGGTACGCTCTCTATGCCGCCAGGTCTCCTCCCCGGCTTCGTTCCCGCGTGGCAACGTCCGGGGTTCTTCGGTTTTGTGCGGCGCTTTGCCGAGCCGCGCCTGGTCATGACGGCAGCGATGGCCTTCTTTTCCATCGCTCTTACCCTCAATCTGACCGGCGTCCGCCTGACCAGCCTCCGCCTTGCCGATCTGCGCCCGGCCGCCGTGCGCGCGTACATGGAGCGGCAGTTGAACACGGCTTCGATCCCCATCGTTCGCTATTACGACAACCTTCGCTTTGTCTATGAGATTGAGTCGCGGATACGCGAGCTGCGTGGTGGCACGGGAGGTGAAAGCGAGAACCAGGAATATCAGCAGCCAAATCAAGCGCAGCCCTCGGCACCGGGTGAATCCAAAAAGAATCCTGGTCAGAAGGATGGTGGTTCCCGCGTGCAACCTCCGCAGCTGTCGGGCAACCCGGCTTCGATACCGGCCTCCGGCGCACCCACTGACTTTGTCGAAGCATCGCTGAAGTTTCTGAACCGGTCCGCGCATTCCGGCGGCTCCGCTATGGCAATCTCGGAAGGGGGCACAGAATGGACTGCGTAAATCATAACGGCGTAACTGCCACTGCATTTTGCCAGAACTGCGGCAAGGCGCTCTGCGCTACATGTGTGCGCAACGCGCCGGGTGGTCAGATTTTCTGCGAGCCCTGCTGGGCGGCTTGGCAGAGTTTTCAACAGCCCTTTGTCACGCCTCAGCCGGGCGCGCCCAATCCCGCAGCGGCCGCGATCCTGGGATTCATTCCCGGCGTGGGTGCGATGTACAACGGCCAGTTTTTCAAGGGCTTGATCCACGTAGTCATCTTTGCCGTCCTAGTCAGCATGACCGGCCACTACCCAATCTTCGGCTTGTTCATCGCCGCCTGGATTTTCTACCAATCCTTTGAGGCCTTTCACACCGCCAAGGCGCGCCGCGAAGGCCTGCCATTACCGGATCCCTTCGGTTTGAACGAGCTCGGCAACTGGCTGAATCTGGGCGGCAGAGCGCACTATCCGGGCCATTCAGCCCCGGGGCCGGTTCCAGGGACCCGCCCAGCGTCTCCAGGCCAGCCGGGTCAGGGCCCCACAGCCGGAGGCTACCCGCCGCCCTATCCGGGGCCCCATCCACCGCCCTACCAAAATCCTTATCCGCAACCGCCCTATCCGGGGCCTGGCGCGCCGCCCGCAACCGGATTTACGCCGCCGGTTCCGCCGGTTCCGCCCGCCTATTGGCAGCGAAAGGAACCCGTCGCCGCTGTAGTGCTGATTGCCTTGGGTGTCCTGTTCCTGCTGGGCCAGATGAACCTCTTCTCTGGCCTGGTGGTTGAATTCACCTGGCCGCTGCTACTTATCGGGTTGGGCGTTTGGTTGATCGTCAATCGCCTCCATGGGCCGGGAAGCGACTCCGGGCAAGATTCGCAAGGAGGTCCGAAATGAATCGCTATTTTATGATTCACCGCCTCATGGGACCGTCCATTCTTCTGCTGCTGGGAGTCGTTGCGCTGCTCCATCAGGCGCATCTGGTCCATTGGGATCTGTTCGTCCCTCTGCTGCTGATCCTCATTGGAGTGTTCAAGCTGGCCGAGCGCGCCGCGTTGGCAGCCGGGCCCTATCCTCCGGGATTGTATCCCGGTGCACCTGGTCCGGCAGCCTCGCCTCAGGATTTGGGAACCCCATCCACAGCCTCTACTGTCCCTGAATCACATGATTGCGAGGACGGCTCCGAGGGAGGCCGATCATGAACAGCGCACCTCCCAACACGCCTCCCGGAGTTGGCGGGCCGCCTCCTTATCCGCCCTACGATCCGAAAACCCAATGGCGGATCTACCGCGAGCAGCAGAAAGCTGCCTGGCGCGCACAGCGTGAGGCCTGGAAAGCGCAACGCCACGCCTGGAGAGCCGCTTACAGAGGCTCTTCCGTTCCCCGTGTGCCCTCGATCGTCAGTCCCGTCATCCTGGTGGCCATCGGTGTGGTCGGACTTTTGATCTACTCCGGCCACATCTCCGGCCCCCAGTTCTGGTCCTGGTACGGCCATTGGTGGCCGTTGCTGCTAATCGTGGCCGGTCTGGCCCTGCTCGGCGAGTGGGCGCTCGACCTTCGCCTGCGTGCGCCCGTGCATCGTGGCGGCGGATTCGTGGGTCTGCTCGTGCTCCTGGCCATCGTGGGCATCTTCGCATCTGGATGGAACGGGATGGGACCGTGGTTGGGCGGCTGGCAGGAGAACGGCAACAGCTTCTTCAACTTCTTCGGCCCGCCCGAACACGATCAGGATCAGCAGCCGCTGAGCGAGCCGATCCCGGCCAATGCCGCCATTGACATTGAGAATCCCCGTGGCGACGTCAGCGTGACGGCCGATGGTGGCCCCGAAATCCAGGTCCAGGCCCACCTGGTCGCCTACGCCAACTCCGACTCCGAGGCCCAGAAGATCTTTGATAATGAGAAGGCATCCGTGAGCGTGAATGGCAACGCCGTGGTGGTCAAAGCCAACGGCAGCGAACGCGGCCGGGTGAATCTGGCGGTGACTGTTCCCAGCAAAGCCAGAGTCACCATCAACGCCGGCCGCGGGGATGTGGCTGTTGCCAGCCTCGACGCCGGAGTCACCATCGATGCGCCGCACGGGGAAACCCAGTTGAACGCCATCACTGGCCCTGTCGTCGTGCATCTCGCCAGTGGCGGACATGACTTCTCCGCCCACCAGATAAATGGCAACATCGCCGCTGATGGTAACTGCAACGATCTGACCATCTCCGAGATCAAAGGCAGCTTTATCCAGAACGGCGAGATCTTCGGCGCTGTGCATATCGAGGACGTAAGCGGGCAGGTGCACCTGCACACCTCGGTTACCGATCTGCAACTGGCCTCCCTGCCCGGCGAAATGACCCTCGACTCGGACGACCTGCGCGTAGTCGAGGCTCAGGGCGCGGTGCATGTCGTCACCCGCGCCAAGGACATCGACCTGAGCCAGATCTACGGGGACACCGCCGTCCAAGACCGTGACGGCCTGATCTCCATCGAGCCGGCTGGCCCCTACTCCATCGACGCAAGAAACGGCAAAGGCGATGTGCAGATCACCCTGCCGCCCAACGCCTCTGCCACCGTACAGGGCCGCGCCCATAACGGCGACATCGTTACCGACTACGGCCTCGCCGTCACCGGCGACATTGACAAGTCCGTCAGCGGGCGCATCGGCTCGGGCCGGGCCAAAATTTACCTGAGCGCCGACAATGGTGATGTGCGCATCAAAAAGGGCCCGGCCTTTCCAGCCGTGCCTCCTGTGCCTGCTGTCGAGTCCGCGCCGTCTCCTCTTCCGCCTCATGCGCTTCGCCTCAAGCCCTCCCAGACCATGCCTTCGCAACCGGTCACGCAGTAGAGTTGCTGGCTGGTCCATACGGATGCGCCTGTGCGGGATCTATGCTGTGCCGCTTTCGTTTTCTACACTTGACGTTGTATGCTCCACTCGCGGGGGTAACGGCGTCTCCCGGGCGTCGGCTGTCCGCGGAGGTCTATCTTTCGAATGGTGCATACACCCGTCACGGTGATCACCGTGGAACGCGAGTACGGCTCGCGCGGCGGTGAGTTCGCCCACGATCTCGCGCGCCGCCTGGGCTGGCGGCTGGTCGACTCCGAGTTGATCTCCGGCGCCGCCCGCATCGCGGGCGTAGACCCAAATGCAGCCGCCCGCTTCGACGAACGGCTCGATCCCTGGTACTACCGATACGGCAAGATCCTCTGGCAAGATCCCGTATATGCGCCGGCTCCAGATACCGAGGCACGAGCCTTCGACTGTGAGCGCATGTATGCGCTCATTCGCAAGGAAATTCTCGCCGCGGCCCAAGAGGGGCACTGCGTGCTCGTGGGTCGCGGCGCGGCCTGCGCCCTGGCTGGCCGGCCGGAGTGCTTCCACATCTTCGTCTATGCCACGGCCAAGACCAAGCGCGAGTGGTTTGCCGCCGCCTTCCCCGCCAAGGCCCAACACGCCGCCCAGTACTTGGCCAACTTCGACAAGAACCGAGCCGCTGTGATTCGAAGGTACTATGGGCAGGATTGGTCCGCACGAAGCCTCTACCAAATGCTGCTGAACTCCTCGATGGGCGTCGAGGCTATGATCGCCGCCGTCCTGGGGTGTATCGACTTCAGGAGCCTCTAAAGAACAACGAGTTATAACGATGCGGGACTGTCGTTGTGCCGTTGTCG
>JAJZNH010000542.1 GCA_021811745.1 Acidobacteriota bacterium | reverse complement strand
ACGGGTTGACAGTGGCGAAGGGCGGGCCGAAGATGACCAGGAACCAGGACAATCCCCGCGGGCTCCCTCCCATGTTCTTCCATGGCGGGAACGCGCTCACGGTGCGCAACGCAACGATGGGCGAGTTTGCCAGTGTGCTGCAATCGGTCGTGCTTCATCACCCGGTGGTGGATCGGACAGGGCTGGCGGGCAGGTGGGATTTTCGGCTGAAGTGGGCTCTGGATAATTCGCAGATGGGCGGCCCGGGGACACCGGCTCCGCCGCCGGGCAATGCCACCGATGCGCCTCCGCCGCTGTTTACGGCCATTCAGGAGCAGATCGGGCTGAGGCTCAAATCGGGTAAAGCCGAGGTTGAGACAATGGTGATCGACCACGTGGAGCAGCCTTTGCCGAAATAAGGCGCCCCGGCAGGGCCGGTGGAACTCCCAATGCAAAGCCGGTTCGGAGTTAGCATGGAAGACATGTGAAATCGTGGCAGGGGAGCGTGCCGGGGATGGAAGATCGACATGATCGTTCATCGGGTAGGAACAAGCTATGGCCGGACGCGCGCGCTGCGCTCGACGGCATTGTGCGTAATGGTATGCTTCTCGCCATTGGCGGCTTCGGCCTGTGCGGCATTCCTGAAGCTCTGATTCTTGCCTTGCGCGATAGCGGCGTTTGCAATCTCACGATCGCCAGCAATAACGCGGGCGTGGACGATTTGGGCCTGGGACTTCTGCTCCAGACCCGCCAGGTCAGAAAAATGATTTCGAGTTATGTAGGTGAGAACGCCGAGTTTGAGCGCCAGTATATCGCGGGCGAGCTGGAGATCGAATTCTGCCCGCAAGGGACGCTCGCCGAGCGCATGAGAGCAGGCGGCGCGGGTATTCCGGGCTTCTATACGCGCACCGGCGTCGGCACGCTGGTCGCCGAAGGCAAAGAGCATAAGGAGTTCGACGGCGTAACCTACATTCTGGAGCGCGGCATTCGCGCCGACGCCTCGCTGGTGAAAGCGTGGAAGGCCGATCTCCACGGCAATCTCGTCTATCGCCGCACCGCGCGCAACTTCAATCCGCACGCGGCCGCATGCGGCAGGATCACCGTGGCGGAAGCCGAGATCGTGGTTGAGCCCGGCGAACTCGATCCCGACGAGATTCATACGCCGGGCATTTACGTGCATCGCCTCGTGCATAACCCGCATCCGGAAAAACGCATCGAGAAAAGAACCACACGCAAGGAGTAGAGCCGTGTCTTGGACCCGCCAGCAGATGGCCGCGCGCGCCGCGCAGGAGTTGAAGGACGGATTCTACGTCAACCTCGGCATCGGCATCCCTACGCTGGTCGCCAACCACATCCCAGCGGGAATGACTGTAACCCTGCAGTCGGAAAACGGCCTGCTCGGCATGGGCCCCTTTCCGGCCGAAGAGGAGGTGGATGCCGACCTGATCAATGCGGGCAAAGAGACGGTGACACTCGCTCCTGGGGCGTCTATCTTTTCGAGCGCCGAATCCTTCGCCATGATTCGCGGCGGGCACATCGACCTTACCATTCTCGGCGCAATGCAGGTCTCGGAACGCGGCGACCTTGCCAACTGGATGATTCCCGGCAAGCGCGTGAAAGGCATGGGCGGCGCAATGGACATCGTTTCAGGCGTACGGCGTGTACTGGTTGTCATGGAGCACACCACCGCGGACGGCGGCGCCAAGCTCCTGCATCAATGCACGCTGCCCCTCACCGGAGCCGGCGTCGTCCATCGCGTCATCACGGATCTGTGCGTGCTCGACATTACTCCGTCGGGATTCGAAGCCATCGAGTTGGCCGCGGGGGTCACGCGTAAGCAGGTGCAGCAGCGAACGGAGGCGTGCGTCCGCTTTCGCTAAAGATCGACGGCACTCCGCGCCTCGATCATTTCGCCCACACCGGCTTGCGCTTCTCAAGAAATGCCGCGATTCCTTCGCGAAAATCCTCTGTCTCGCGGGCCCGCGCACTTGCCTCGATCGCTTCAATAATAGCGGCATCGAGCCACGCGCGATTCTGCGCCGTCATCAGTCGCTTGGTTGCTCTCAGAGATTGCGGACTGTTCGCTGCCAGCATCTGAGTGAGCGCGCGCACGCTTCGCATCAACTCGCCAGGCGGCGTGACCTCGTTCACCAATCCCACCCGCAGAGCCTCTTCCGCATCGAGGATACGTCCTGTCAAAAGCAGGTCGCGGCTGCGCTTTTCACCGATCTGCAAGGTGAGAAAGGCCGACACCACAGCAGGCACAAAGCCGATCCTTACTTCTGTAAAGGCGAACTTCGCCTCTGGCGTGGCCAGCGTGAAGTCGCAAATCGCGGCCAAACCAGCTCCGCCCGCGATGGCCGCGCCATGCACCGCCGCAATCGTCGGCAGAGGCAACTCGTACAACGCAAGAAAAAGTCTGGCGATCCGCTCCGCATCCACACGGTACTCCGCGGCCGTCTTGCCGGGCATGGATTGCAGCACCGACAAATCGAGTCCCGAGCAAAACGCTTCGCCCGCTCCAGTCAGCACGAGCATGCGGCAGCCGCTCTGCGCCGCATCTTCAAGCGCTGCAATCAGCTCCACCTGCATTTCGGGAGTCATTGCGTTTCGGCGCTCGGGGCGGTTCAGCGTAATCGTCCGCACTGGAGCTTTCTCTGCAACCACAATTGTTGTGTAGCTCACCTATCCCCTCCACACGGCCGCCGCGTTGCATCCCGGCGCGGGATCATCCGCTGGTACCGTTTCCGCCTGATTCTGTAGGCTCCCGGGTCTCAAAATCGAGAACCGGGGCACCCTGGATTAAAAGTTCGATGACAAAATCACCTGGATACGGCACTAGTGTGCCCTTCCTCCAAAGGCAGCGGCCATTTCCGTCGCTGCGCCAATCAGTTCTTTCAGCGGTCCCAGCTCGGGCAACCCGGCACCGCGTTCCGCCAGTGTTGCGATCAATATCTCAGTGGGAATATTCCCCACCAGCACATCCTGTGCAAACGGACAGCCGCCCAAGCCCCCCATCGCCGCATCGAAGCGCCTGCACCCCGCATCATAAGCCGCGCGAATGCGCGCCGCGGCTTCGTCCCGCCGGGCATGTAAGTGTACGCCAATCTCGACGCCCTCATGTGCCGCCAGTACCGCCCCAACAACATCCATGATCTGCTCAGGCGTCGCCAGTCCGACGGTATCCGCAAGTGAGATTTGCTCGACACCGCAATCGATCAGAAGGTCGCAGGCATCTACCACTTCACTGATGCTCCAGGCGTCACCATAAGGATTGCCGAAGGCCATCGAAATGTAAGCCGCAACATCAAGCCCCGCGTTCCATGCCTGCGTCATCACGGCTTCAAGAGCATCCAGTGACTGCTCCGGTGTCTGATGCTGGTTGCGGCGCAGGAACTCCGCTGAAATCGAATATGGAAATCCCAATGTCTGCACTGCGCCGGTTTCGATGGCTCGCTGCGCGCCCTTTTCGTTCACCACAATGCCGATAATCTCTACCTGCTGAGGAGGCATCAGGATCTCAAGCACGCGCTCCGAATCCGCCATTTGCGGCACTGCCGCGGGCGAAACAAAACTCACCGCATCGATATGTGTAAAGCCGGCGCCGATCAATTTGCGAAGATAGTCCGCCTTTGCTTCAGGGGTAATCTTTCCCGATAGCCCTTGCCAGGCATCGCGGGGACATTCCACGATTTTGACCGGATCGCTCATTGCAAATGCAGCTTCCAGAGGCCAGTTGCCAGCTTTCAGTTCTTGTCTTTCTTGCGGCGGCCATGATCTTCGGTTCGTCCGCCGATGAGCTGGAGGTTCGCAGCCAGGAGCCAGATGCTTAACTTACCCCCGCGACGGCATAACTTTCAGGATCTCTCTCGCAATGATCATGCGCTGGATCTCGCTTGTCCCCTCGCCGATCGTACACAGCTTCACATCGCGATAATACTTCTCCACTGGATAATCCTTGATGAACCCGTAGCCGCCAAACAACTGCACCGCTTGCTCGCAAATGCGCACGGCGGTTTCGCTCGCGAACAGCTTCGCCATCGATGATTCGCGTGTCACTGTCCGGCCCGCGTCCTTCAACACCGCCGCGCGCAGGGTGAGCAACCGCGCTGCCTCCAACTCAGTCGCCATATCCGCCAGCTTCCATTGAATGCCCTGAAACTCAGCAATCGCCTTTCCGAACTGCCGGCGTTCCTTCACATACTTCAATGACGCGTCCAGCGCGCCGCGCGCAATCCCCACCGCCAGTGCCGCAATCGAGATTCTACCGCCATCCAGCACGCGCATAGCATCGATAAACCCTTCGCCTTCGGCGCCGAGCAGGGTTTCAGCGGGGATTTCGCAATCTTCAAAGATCAGCTCGCTGGTGTCGCTGGCCCGCACTCCCAGCTTATTTTCTTTCTTTCCCGGCCGGAATCCCTTTGTTCCTTTCTCCACCACAAAGGCTGACATACCGTGAGTTCTCTTGCTCCGGTTGGTTACCGCCATCACCACGACAACATCGGCATAATGGCCGTTGGTGATGAAGGCCTTGTTCCCGTTCAGCACATAACTGCTGCCCTTCTTCACCGCGGTTGTACGCGCGCTGCTCGCATCGGACCCCGAGCCCGGCTCAGTAAGAGCCCAGGCTGCCAGCCATTCTCCCGCCGCAAGCCGCGGCAAGTACTTCCGCTTCTGCTCCTCGCTGCCCGCCAGATAAATATGATTCGTCCCCAGTGAATTGTGCGCGGCCATGGTAAGCCCAATCGATCCATCCACTGCCGAAAGCTCCTCAATAGCCAGTGCGTAGTCCACGTAGCCCATGCCCGCGCCGCCATACTCCGGCGGAAGAACCACGCCCAGCAAGCCCATTGCGCCCAGCTTCTTCACTACTTCGAGCGGGAACTCGCTCGCCTCATCCCACGCCGCCACGCAGGGCACAATCTCCCGCGCGGCAAACTCGCGAATTTCGTGCCTGAGCTGCTCCTGTTCCTCGGTCAGAACAAACGGATACAAACTCTCCACCCGCGCTAACTCGACTCCCATCTTCGCGCCCCTTTCCAGCCAGCGTGCAATGGCCTGCATTCCTTACTGCAACATAAGACGCTGCCGTTCTCGCTCCGACACTGTAAAACAGTCAGAAAAATGCATCACGTCTGCAAAACTCCCGGATTGAATCGCGGCACATCGGGATTGAGCGCGCACGCCTCCAGCGCCGCGATGAGCACTTCTCTGGTTTTTGCCGGATCGATGATGGCATCGATCCAAAGCCGCGCAGCCCCGTACCGTGGATCAGCCTGCGCGTCATAGCTCGCGCGAATCTCGTCGTACAGCGCCGCCTTTTCCGCTTCCGTCATTGTCTTTCCTTCGCGATCGAGCTGACGCGCGCGGACCTCGGCCAGCGTTCCCGCCGCTGAAGCTCCGCTCATCACCGCGTAGCGTGCCGTGGGCCATGCAAACAGGAAGCGAGGATCGTAGGCTTTGCCGCACATGGCGTAGTGGCCGGCGCCGAAGCTTCCGCCCACAATCACCGCGATCTTCGGCACCACGCTTG